>JAWOGV010000156.1:0-5340 GCA_046496605.1 Acidimicrobiia bacterium
CCTCCTCGACCGTGGAGAAGTAGGCGAACAGCGCTGCTCCGGATCCGGTCATCGCGACCTCCGTCCCCCATCGGGTCGCCAGCTCGTCGCATCGAGGAGTGGCGCGACGAGCTGGCGACCCGATGGGGGACGGAGGTCGCGATGACCGGATCCGGAGCAGCGCTGTTCGCCTACTTCTCCACGGTCGAGGAGGCTGCCGATGCCGCCGCCGGCGTCGATCTCCCGACGCGCCTCGCTGTCGGCGCCGGCCCTGTCGCAAACGGATGGGTCAGGCTCGATGACTGAGTGCCAGGGGAGGACTGGGCGCTCGGGGAGTGGTCATGGCCGTCCCCTAGACTCGGCGAGTGCGCGACCCGCACTGGGGGGTGGTGTAATCGGCAGCACGGATGGTTTTGGTCCATCAAGAACGGGTTCGAATCCTGTCCCCCCAGCCAACCGATCAGGGGTTGTCATCGCATGAGTGTCAGTGTCATCGTGCTCGCAGCAGGCAAGGGGACCCGCATGAGGTCGGACCTCGCGAAGGTGCTCCATCGCAGCGCCGGCCGGTCCCTCCTCGGATGGGTGTTCAACGCGCTCGAGGACCTCGAAGTCGCCGACATGGCGGTCGTGGTCGGCCACCAGGCAACGGATGTCGCAGCTGAGTGCCCTGAGCAGGCGACCACCGTTCTCCAGGACCCCCAGCTCGGTACGGGGCACGCCGCAATGGTCGGAATCGGGGGCCTCACCGTCACCGATGGTCCCATTCTCGTCCTTCCTGGCGACATGCCCCTCCTGCGCTCCCGGACACTGGCCGGCCTGGTGGAGCGCCACGCAACCTCGGGCGCCGCGGCGACGATCGCGTCGGTCGAGCTCGACGACCCCACGGGTTACGGACGCATCATCCGCGTCGACGGTGCCGTCACCGGCATCGTCGAGGAGCGCGACGCCTCTCCCGAGCAGCGCCAGATCAGCGAGGTCAACACCTCCGTCTACGTCTTCGACGGCCCTGTCCTCGTGGACGCGCTCGATCGCCTCACCAACGACAACGATCAGGGCGAGTACTACCTCACCGACGTCATCGCAACCATGGTTGGTGATGGAGGATCGGTCGATGCCTTCCGTATTCCGGAGGAGGAGGGCGTCGGGGTGAACACCCAGGGCCAGCTCGCCCACGTCGGTTCCGTCCTGCGATGCCGGATCAACGACTCGTTGCTCGATGCGGGCGTATGGATGCTCGACCCGTCCAGGGTCTACATCGATGCCGGCGTCGTGGTCGAGCCCGGTGCGCGCATCCACCCCGACACCTACCTCGAGGGCACCACGATCGTCGCCGCCGACGCCGACGTCGGTCCGGGGGTCCGGCTGTACGACACAACCGTGGCCTCCCGCGCTCGCGTACACAACACGGTCGCGGTCTCGGCGAGCATCGGCGAGGACGCATCGGTCGGCCCGTTCGCCTACCTGCGTCCGGGCGCCGTCATCGAACGCGGCGCAAAGGTCGGCACCTACGTCGAGATCAAGGGATCGACCATCGGTGAGGGGAGCAAGGTCCCGCATCTGAGCTACATCGGTGACACGACGATCGGTCGAGGCTCCAACATCGGGGCAGGGACGATCACCGTCAACTACGACGGTTACGAGAAGCACCGGACGACGATCGGCGACAACGTCCGCATTGGGTCCGACACCATGCTCGTCGCGCCCGTGACGGTGGGCGACGATGCGTTCACGGGTGCTGGTTCCGTGATCACGAACGACGTCCCGCCCGGCGTCCTCGCCATCGAACGCGGCGCGCAGGAGCACATCGATGGGTACGCTGAGAAGCGGCGGCTCCGCGCGGAAGGAAGCGACGGCTGATGGAACGGCCAGGCAGAAAGCGATTGATGCTCTTCTCGGGGACGGCGAATCCGGCCCTGGCCGTTGAAGTCGCCAAGCTCCTCGACGTCGAACTCGGCAAGGTCGAGATCTCCAGGTTCGCGAGCACCGAGACCTATGTGCGGTACGAGGAGTCCGTTCGGGGCGCGGATTGCTTCGTCATCCAGAGCCACAGCGCTCCGGTCAACGAGAACATCATGGAGCACCTGATCATGATCGACGCGCTCAAGCGCGCGTCGGCCAAGCGGATCACCGCGGTCACACCGTTCTATGGCTACGCGCGCCAGGACAAGAAGGGTCGACCGCGCGAGCCGATCACGGCGAAGCTGCTCGGCGACCTGTTCATGGCAGCGGGGGCCGACAGGATCGCATCGATCGACCTGCACACGGGTCAGCTCCAGGGTTTCATCGACGCCCCGTTCGACTCGCTGACCGCGCTCCCCATCTTCGAGGAGTTCCTCTCGACGCGGATCGAGGGTCCGATCACGTTCGTCTCCCCCGACTCGGGTGGTGTCAAGCGTGCGACCCGCTTCGCCGCCCACCTCGAGGCCGAGGTCGCGTTCGTCTACAAGCGGCGGCGCACCGACATGAGGAACGAGGTCACGGCCCAACAGGTGGTCGGTGTGGTCAAGGACCGACACTGTGTCATCGTCGACGACATCATCGATACGGCAGGCACCGCCGTCGAGTCCGCGAACCTGCTCCTCGAACGCGGCGCCCTCTCGGTGATGGTCCTTGCCACCCACGGCGTCCTGTCGTCGCCAGCCATCGAGCGCCTCCGCGACGCACCGTTCTCGGACATCGTGATCACGAACTCTCTTCCCGTGTCCAACGATGCGCTGGCTCTCCCGAACCTCACCGTCCTGTCGATCGCGCCCCTCGTCGCCGGGACGATCGAGGCGATCTTCAACGATCACTCGGTCAGCGAGATCTTCAAGGGAGAGAACACCTGAGGTGGAGCGCGCCCGTGCCACCGGTACGGTGACATCGGATCAGATCGCCGTCGCCGTCGCCATCGGGTTCTCCGGATTCAAGCGTCGGTTCAGGGCCATCACCTCGCGTGCAAGTGCTCGATTCGAGGCACGGGACTGGGCCTCGTTGCACCGCGACCAGCTCGAGCGGATCGACTGCTACGGCGAAGCCATCGACGCGACGATCGACGCGCTCGACCGCCTCGGATACGGGACGGAGGATCGTGGCGCGTGGTCAGCGGCCCGAGCGATGTTCCGCACCGATCACCTCGACGATCCGTGGCATGAGGTGGCGGAGACGTTCTTCAACTCGGTCGCACGCAAGTTGTACGGGACAAAGGGCATTGATCCGCGCCTCGAGTTCCTCGCTCCGGCGGTCGACGCACCCCGACCCGACCCTCGCTCTGTGATCCGATCGTACGAGGTCACCGGCGACCGATTCCGGCTGCTCGAGGACATCGTGCGCGACTGCCGTTTCCATGCGTCCTGGGTCGACCTGGGGAGCGATCTCATCGCTGCCGCTGCCCGTCTCCCGAAGAGAGACGGTTCTGTCGAGGTCGTGGACGGGGTGTTCTTCAGGGGCAAGGGTGCGTACGTCGTGGGTCGGTACCTCACCGGCGATCGATCGGTCCCCTTCGCACTCGTGGTACGGCATGATCGATCAGGACTCCGCCTCGGTGCGATCCTCGTCGGTGAGGGCGACCTCGCGATCCTGTTCTCGTACACGCGATCCGCATTCATGGTTGCCTGCGACGAGCCCGCGTCGCTCGTCGCGTTCTTGGGACAGCTCCTGCCCACGAGGAAGTTCTCGGAGCTGTACGCCTCGATCGGATTCCGCAAGCAGGCAAAGACCGAGCGCTATAGGGAGCTGGTGGCGTACCTGGCACACAGCGACGACGTCTTCGTCCGTGCTCCCGGCGTGCCCGGCCTCGTGATGATCGTCTTCACGCTTCCCGGTCATGACCTCGTCTTCAAGGTGATCAGGGATCGGTTCCCGCCCCAGAAGCAGGTCACACCCGCCGACGTCGCCGAGAGGTACCGCGTCGTGTCGCGCCACGACCGTGCAGGACGGCTGGTGGAGGCGCAACGGTTCGTCGACCTCAGGCTCCCCGTGGCGACCTTCGATCCCGACCTGCTCCTCGAGCTCACGGTCCATGCCTCTCGTACCGTCACCGTCGACGGCGGTGACGTGACGATCGCGACCGTCTACGTCGAGCGCAAGGTGATTCCCCTCGACATCTACATCCGCGAGGCCGGTTCCGCAGAGGCCACCAGGGCCATCATCGACTACGGCGACGCGATCAAGAATCTCGCTGCCTCGAACATCTTCCCGGGAGACATGCTCCTGAAGAACTTCGGTGTCACGAGCCGCGGACGCGTGGTGTTCTACGACTACGACGAGATCGGAATGCTGACGGACTACCGGTTCAGGGCATTCCCCGAATCCGACGATCCCCTCGATGAGATGAGCGAGACGCCATCGTTCGGCGTTGGCCCCCATGATGTGTTTCCCGAGGAGCTGGTCCGGTTCCTCGGACTGTCCCCGGAGCTTCGCTCGTCCTTCGACCAACAACACAGGGACCTCTTCGACCCCGAGTTCTGGAATTCCGTCCAGGCGCGCCTCGAGGCGGGTGAGACGATCGAGATCCTGCCGTACCGTCGCTCGAGGGCCCTCGACGCCTCGTCGTGAAGCTCGGGTGTTACGAGCCGTACGGCCGTAGAATCGAAGTTCGAATCCTCCACCGAATCACTACCGAGGAGCCTCCACCATGCAGCAGGAAACCCTGCACGCGACCAAGCGCGTGACGTCGGGAAGTCGTCCCTCGAAGCGGCTTCGTCGTGACGGGCGGGTACCTGGTGTCGTCTACGGGTCGACGATCGAGCCACAGCCCGTCCACGTCTCGGCGCGGGACCTCTATGCGGTCCTCCACACCGACGCAGGCCTGAATGCGATCATCGAGCTCGACGTCGAAGGATCGACCGTCCTCACGGTGGCCCGCGAGGTGCAGCGCCATCCGGCGCGTGGCGAGATCGAGCACCTCGACTTCATCGAGGTCCGCATGGACACCGAGATCGACGCCGAGGTCGGCATCGATTACCTCGGCATCCCGATCGGCGTGCGCGACGAGGGCGGCATGATCGAGACAATCGAGAACAGCATCACCATCAGCGCGCTCCCGAATGCCATCCCGTCGTCGATCGAGGTGGACATCGAGCACCTCGCCATGGGCGACACGCTGAAGGTGTCCGACCTCCCCGTCATCGACGGTGTCACCTACGCCGCGGACGAAGACGCCCCGCTGCTCATCATCACGGCACCGGCAGCGCTGCTCGTGGAGGCAGCGGCGGACCTCGAAGCAGGAGAGGACACCGGCGACGCCGCCGATGCCTCCGACGAGGACGAGGGCTGATCGCGCAGATCGAGATGAGCCTCGTCGTCGGCCTGCGCAATCCGGAGGCCGCATACGACGGGACGCGCCACAACATCGGCGCCGTCGTCGTCGAGACCCTCGCC
>JAWOGV010000180.1:0-5991 GCA_046496605.1 Acidimicrobiia bacterium
AGCTCGCCATGGCGAGCGTCCGCATCGCGAAGGAGTCGGGGGTGAAGATCGCGGCGGGCACGGACTTCGGCGGCGGCTCCCTGCGCGCCAACCAGCTCGCCTGGGAGGTCGAATCCCTCGTCGAGGCGGGTCTGGAGCCCCACGAGGCACTCGCTTCGGCGACGTGGAGGGGTGGAGAGCTCCTCGGCGAGCGGGGCGCAGGCACGATCGAGGTCGGTGGTCCCGCCGACTTCTTCCTGGTCCACGGGGACCCACTCAGCGATCCCTCCTCCCTCTGGCGTGTGTGGAAGATCGCCTGAGGGTCGATGGCACGCCGAACGGCAGCCAGCCGAACACACCGCAGCCGATGACCTCAGGACTGACCCCCATGCCATCCTTGCCGGTAGACCTTCGACGAACCGTGTGGTCCTCATGCTGAACAGCGAACATTCGATCGACGAGACCGCCGCCGAGCACGACTTCGCGGGCGTCGTCCGGATCGACGTCGATGGAGAGGTCGTGGTTGCCACGGCGTACGGGTTCGCCGAGCGCGCCCACGAGATCCCGAACCGCATCGACACCGTGTTCGCGATCGCCAGCGGTGCCAAGACCTTCACGGCCCTGACGGTGATGTCACTCGTGGAGGACGCCACGATCACCCTCGACACGCGGGCGCGCGAGGTGCTCGGCGACGACCTCCCCCTCATCGACGATGTGGTGACCATCGAGCATCTGCTGTCCCATCGATCCGGGATCGGCGACTACCTCGATGAGGACGAGCACTCTTCGATCACCGACTTCGTCATGCCCGTGCCGGTCCACCGACTCGCCTCGACCGAGGACTACCTCGCCGTCCTTGATGGCCACCCGGCCACGTTCGCGCCCGGAACACGGTTCAGCTACTGCAACAGCGGCTATGTGGTACTCGCCCTGCTGGCCGAGCGTGCGGCCTCCACACCGTTTCCCGACCTCGTCGATCAACGGGTCTGTCAGCCCGCCGGGATGGTTGCCACGGCGTTCCGACGGACCGACGAACTCGATGGTGACGTGGCGATCGGGTACCTCGATGCGACGGGCCTGCGCTCGAACGTCCTCCACCTTCCCGTGCTGGGAAGCGGTGACGGAGGCACCTTCTCGACCGCCGAGGACGTCCATCGGCTCTGGCAGGCGTTCTGGGACGGCGCCATTGTCTCGCCGGAGAGCGTGGCCGCGATGACGACACCCCACGACGGCGGGAACGATCCCGAAAAGGCGTACGGCTTCGGCTTCTGGCTGCGCCCCTCGTCCCATGCCGTCGTCTCGGAGGGATACGACGCCGGCATCTCCTTCCGATCGATCAGCCACACGGATCGCCGTATCACCCATACGGTGATCTCGAACTGGTCGGACGGTGCGTGGCCCATGACGCGCCACATCGAGGAGATGGTCACTCGAGGGGCGATCTGACGCACCCACCGACAACCCGGCCGTTCGGTCCCTTCCGGTCGCATTGAGAAGGGTCGGAGCCGTCGCGTCAGTCGGCGGCGGATCGCACGGCGCAGGCGTCCACGATGGCTCGAGCATGCCACTCCGGCCGCGTTTGGTAGGGTCGCACGGATCGCTCGATCGAAGGGAGACGCTGTGCCATCTCGCGAAATGATGAGAAAGTACGCCGAGGTGTCCATCCACGTCGGCCTCGGGCTCGAGCCCGGGGATCGCGTGCTCATCGAGATCCCGACCGCGCTCCCCGACCTCGCCCACGACCTCGTCGAAGTTGCGTACGAGGGCGGGGCCGACAACGTGGAGGTCCTCTGGCTCGACACGGTGATCGATCGCGCACGATTCAACCATGGGCGAGCGACGGCCGCCGAGACCGTCTCCGAGCGGAGCCGATTCAAGGCCCTCGCGTTCGAGGACGGGGTGTCGTACCTGCGGGTCTCCGCCGAGGACCCTGCGTCGATGGCCGGCATCGATTCGGCGCTCGTCGCAGGGTTCACGAAGCGCAACAACCAGGTCCTGTTGCCCGCACGAGCGGGACAGATGGCACTCGAGGACCCATGGGCCGTGATCGGTGCGCCGGTGCCCGGCTGGACGACGACCGTGTTCCCCGACACCGATCTCGACGAGGCCACCGAGCGGATGTGGGACGCCATCTTCCGGGCGTGCCGGATCGACCAACCCGACCCGGCCAACGCATGGCACATCCATCTCGATGACCTCATCGCGAGACGGGACCACCTCACCAGCAGGCAGTACGGGGCACTCCGCTACCGGGGGCCCGGCACCGAACTCGAGGTCGGACTCCCCGATCGTGCCAGGTGGGACGGGGGCGCCGCGACGACACCGCAAGGGCGCCGCTTCGCCCCCAACATCCCCACCGAGGAGGTCTTCACGTCTCCGCACCGTGACAAGGCGAGCGGTCGTGTGAAGGCGACGAAGCCGCTCAGCTACTTCGGAACCCTCATCACCGACTTCTGGCTCGAGTTGAAGGAGGGTGTCGTCGTGGACTGGGGCGCAGGGGGCGGGGGCGACGCGCTCAGGCAGATCCTCGCGACCGATGAGGGATCAGCCCGCTTCGGAGAGACCGCCATGGTGCCCCAATCAGGTGCCGTCGCCGCCGCGGGACTCGTCTGGAACAACACGCTCTATGACGAGAACGACGCCTGCCACATCGCCCTTGGCGCTTCGTATCCCACGTGCCTCGAGGGCGGTCCGAGGCTCTCGGTCGAGGAGCGCCTCGAGGCGGGCTTGAACCAGTCCTCCGTCCACGTGGACTTCGTCGTCGGCTCCCCTGCCGTGAGCGTGCACGGGGTATCACCTGACGGATCAGAGGAACCGATCATCGTCGATGGTGAATGGGGCTTCTCACCCTGAACGAGGGCACGTTCCGGGGCCAACGAAGTGGGTATCCAGCGCACCTTGATTTCGCGAATTGCGCATGTTACATTCGCACGATGGGTAGGGGACAAGAGCTCGAGGACGCTGCCGAGCTCCGGCGCGCGTTCGATCTGCTCGGTCGACTGCTCGCGGCGTCCAGTGAGACAGCGGCGGTCGCCATCGTGGGTGGCTCGGGCGATGTCTGATGACCTGACGACAGCGGTCGTCGATTTCCTCTGGGCGTGTTGGGCTGAACTCGGGGTCCCTGCGAGCCGACGCTATCCATTCGACGTTGCCATCGATGTCGAACCGCTCATCATGCTCACGCGAACCGCTGCGGGGCGAGACCCCCGCCTGCGGTCGAATGCGGAAGCCTGGATAGACCAACACCGCGAGCTGGTCTCCAGAGCCAGGCTCAAGCGACTGGCGAGCGCCAATCCGGTAACCGATGAGGCCCCGTTCGGAGGCCGCTCACGCATACGCGACCGCGTGCCAGCGGTCGCCGACTCCCCCGCAACGCTGCAGCTGCGCGTCCGCTCGGCGCTCGGCGTCAGCGCACGCGCCGAGATCGTGCGCCAGCTGCTCATGGATCCGGTGGGAACATCGCGACCGGCATCGGATCTGGCCGTACTGACCGGATACTCGAAGCGGAACGTCGAGAAGGCGCTCGAATCACTCGACCGTTCCGGCTGGGTTCGGCGGTCCCTCGGAACGAGAACCACCTCCTGGAGACTGGCCGACTCGAACGCGCTCTCCACACTCTTCGCTCCAATCCCTGGTGCGAGGGCGAGCTTCCTCATTCTCGCTGACATCGCTCGCGGCCTCGCTGACCTCGCAAGCCATGGCACTGAGTCGGCCGACGTACGCTCCGCGATGGCCCGCCGCTTCGTGGCGGAACACGCGCCGAGAGCCGATCTGGGTTCGATCGACCTGCCATTCGCACCGAAGGGGGCTGACGCGTATGAGGCGTTGATCGACTGGACCCGACGCCTACCGTCGAGCGCCAGTCGAAGCCAGGCCTGAGGCAACGTGTGACTCGAGACCAGCTCACCGGGGGCCACGACACCGTCGACGGCTTGGCCTCAGAGCCAGATCGCTCCTTCGCCGGCGGCCGGATCCGAAGGCAAGCACACCGCATCGCCTCTCGCCCTGCGCAATGCCGACCACGATGCTGCTGCCGCGTCGAGGACGTCGTCGACCGGGACAAGGCCCGCATCGGCGCTGAGCGGTGACGGGATGCTCAAGCCGTGACCCGCAAGGAGCTCGAGGCGCATCATCTGGCCGTTCCACGACTTCTTCGCGGACGTCACCGGCTCGCCCGCCATCGTCGCAAAGGACACCTCGGGATGCACCTCGATGTACCGGCCGTCGGACAGCGCGAACCGTCGTGCCTCGAGGATCCTCGTGCGCAGGGCGTAGCTCTGGGCAGACATTCCGATCCCGTACCGCTGTCTCGATCTTTGGAGTGCCTCCTGATAGGTCGCCTGCTCGATGACATCCAACGGCGGCGCGTTGAACACACTCGATCGGCGGGTGCCGAGGATGGCTCGGGCTTCGATGTCGGCTCTTCGTGGTGGCGCGGTCGGAAGGACGAGTGGGATGTCGATGCCGACGACCTCGAGTTGGTCGGCATCGGCGTGGAAGCTGTCGAGGCCCGAGTAGCTGACCACTCGATCGATCGCACCGTCGGTCGTGAAGACCGCGACCCAGCCACCCTTCCACACGTCGAGCCCGGCAACCCGCATGGCGACGAGGCTATCGGCGTCGAACTCGGTGGTTGCCGCAAGAGAGCGGTGTGTCAGAGGGCGAGATGAAGACGAAGAGCCTCGTCGACCTCGAGCATCAGCGACCTCGGGATCACACCGACCTTCGCAAGAACCCGGTGCACGGAGACCGCCCTGATCTGTTCGGCCTGCACCTTCGATGCCCTATCGAGTCCCGACTCCTGTGCAGATACGAGGACCTGGAACGGATAGACGCGGGTGATGTTCGAGGTGAGCGGCGCAACGGTCACCACACCGCTGCCCAATCGTGCGGCGGTGGTGTTTGCCCCGTCATTTGAGACGATGACCGCCGGCCTGACCTTCGTCTGCTCCCCCGGAACTCCCTGGCCAAGATCGACGAGGCGGATCTCACCCCTCAGCATCGTCGGATCCGAGTCCGTCGGTCACCACAGCATCCCAGAGTTCAGACTCTCCATCGCTCGCCCAGTCGGACCACGCCGATTCGTAGGCGGCGCTCAGCTCAGTGGACTTCAACAAGCGCACCGCTCGGTGCACCACAGAGGATCGCGACGGATAGCCCTCACGGTCGGCGAAGCGGTCGAGGAATGCGACGTCATCATCCGGGAGGCTGATACTCACCTTCATACTTTGATCCTACCATCTCTCCTACTCTAGTACTACTCCTCTAGGTGACAACCGTCCAGCCCAGCTCCCTCAACGTGCGGTACTTCTCGCGCCGGTAGGCGTCGTCGTACCGCGTTGCTCTCGTCGCGCCCATCTCCTCGATGCCTTCGAACACCCGGTCGATTGCTCGCTGAGTCGGAATCTCGACATATCGCTTCGCTCGGTACAGGAAGGCTCGCCCGTCGTGGCTGAGCATGAGATAACGGCGGGTGATGCCGTGTTTGTACTGCTCGATGATGGCGCCGTCCCAATTGGCACGGGCCATCCACATGAAGCCGTGGCAGTGTTCAAATGGAAGGACGCCATGGAGCGGGTCCCAGTCGGGTTCGCCTGATTCGATGGTCGCTCGAACCTCGTCGAGGGCTCGGCTCATAGCAAGGATCAGCTCATGTCGTTGGAGGTCGTCGCAGTGTTCAGACATGGCAACACCGTACGAAACCCAGCGGGCGGTTGGAAGATGTTCAACGCGCGGCTCCGCAACCGGTCCCTTCTTGTACGCACGACCGCCTCGGTCGAGTGACAGCACATTGCTCCCAGCCGCTGGAGAGGTGGGCGTGCCCGGGGAAACCACCGGTAGTTCAAGGACCCCCTGTCCCGCGGTCAGGACGCAGGACGTGAGGCGTCGCTTCCGACGACGATCGCTCGGACGAGCGTCGCCAACTGGGCAATGATCCCAGCAATCATCCCGATCGTGGCCAGGATCAGGACCACGCGGACGGTCGCGTCCCAGTTCCACTGATAGGCAGAG
>JAWOGV010000286.1:0-3008 GCA_046496605.1 Acidimicrobiia bacterium
CCATGGCGATCCCGTCGAATGCAGGCTCGTCCGGCCAGCCGAACGCTGTCCAATCGATGGGGAGGCGAAGTGCGGTGATCCTGGTCATGGTCCGAGGCTAGATGTACCCGGCGGGCCGGCCATCGAAGAAGGCCCGACGAACCCCACCTCGATGGTGTCCCGCACTTCCCCTTGCGAGTTGATCGAGCCGAAGCACATCGGGCCTTCCCTGAGCAACCTAAGCGACACGAATGGTCGGTACAACAGGGTCTACGGCGCACTTTTCGCGTACTGATGACGCGCAGGGTGCCAGCCGTGCAGGACGCCGGGTGCCGGGGCCAGTTGTCCACATGTGCACCGTGATCCACAGGGTGTTGTGCACATGACACTGTGGACATTTCGATACGGCACGGTCAGTGAATGTGCTCAGGCCGTGATGCCCTCGTAGAGCTCGAGCATGCGGGTTGCCGTGGCGTCCCAGGAGAATCGCTGGCTGAACGAGACCGCGCCCTGCCCCAGCCTGTCGGCGAAGCCCGGGTGGTCGAGCACGGCACGGAGGGCCGCGGCGAATGCTGCCGGGTCCAGGTTGTTGACGAGGAGTCCGGTCTCCGACGCGTTCACCACGTACGGCAGCCCACCGATGTTCGAGGCGACGACCGGAATCCCGCAGGCCTGTGCCTCAGCGGCGACGAGCCCGAACGTCTCGCTGCGCGAAGGCACGATGACGACGTTCGCGGACCGATAATGGTCCGCGAGCGTTGGGTGGTCAACCGGATCGAACAGTCGGACGTGGTCCTCGATGCCGTGTCTCGCAATGAGGTCGCGGCACCTGGCGAGTTCCTCGTCACCGTCCGTGCCGCTCGAGCCGCCGACGATGTGGAGGACCCTCGGCTCGCCGTCGGTGCTTCCGTGCGCGGCCAGCCTGGCGAGGGCCTCGACTGCCACGCTCGTTCCCTTGTGCGCCTGGATGCGACCTGCATAGAGGATGATCCGCTCCGTTCCGAAGCCAAGCCTCGAACGGGCGTCGTCTCGGCTCCCCGGCCTGAACACGGCATGATCGACTCCGGGCGGTGACACGCACAGCCGCTCCGGGGAGGCTCCGTAGTGTTCGAGGAGGTCGTCGAACTCGAACGGCGTCGAGGCGATGACACAGTCCGATCTCGCGATCACCTCCTCCTCGGTCAGGAGGCGCTCTGCGACCGACACCGCCTCGGTGGGGGCGCGCGTCGCGTCCTTGACCTTTCCGAGGGTGTGGAAGGAGTTGGCGAGGGGCACGCCGAGGATGTCGGCGAGCAGGACACCGCAGCGGCCGGACAGCCAGTAGTGGCTGTGGACGAGGTCGAATCGCTCGCCACGTTCGGTGACCCAGCGCCCGACCTCGTCGGCGAACCGTGCGGCCAGCGGCATCAGGTCGACGACGTGGAGACGCTCGATCGGCCCTGTTTCGACGTTCACGACCCGATACCCGGGGACGACCTCGGTGACGAGCGGAGTCTCCGTGTCGACGCGGCGTGTGAACACGGTCACATCGACGCCGCGGGCTGCCATCGTCGCAGCGAGGCGGTCGAGGTAGACGTTCATGCCCCCCGCATCGCCGCTCCCCGGGAGGTGGAGGGGCGATGTGTGCATCGAGACGTACGCGACGCGGCTGATCACGGGACCTCGCCCTCCACCACGTAGAGGGGGCGCGGCGTAGCCCCGTGCCGGTACTTGTACCGCTCGTCACCCTTGAGGAAGTCGAACACGCTCACCCCACGTCGAATCTGGTCCTCGATCATCGAGGAGAAGAGGACGACCCCGGGTGATGCCATTGCGGCATCGGGGTCGTATGCGGAGTTGTAGTAGTAGTAGCCGCCCGGTGTCTCGAAGCCGAACGCCGACGCTCGCACGATGCCGTCGCACACCAGATCGTGGATCACGGCGTCGGCAGTCACGAGCAGGTCAGTGAAGAACGTCTGCATCCGCTCGGTCATGAACCCACCCTTGTCGCCCTGGGAGGTCCTGTGCATCGCGTAGAAGTGCTCTGCCGCGTCCGCGCCCCGCCTGACCAACTCGATGTCGCCGAACTCGGTGACGAACCTGCGACGCTTCCGGCGTACCTCGTGCCGCTCCTTCTTCCCGATCGACGCGAGCCAGTCGTCATAGCTGGCTGGGAGGTCGAGGACCGCCGTCGATTCATGCTCCGTGATGCTGGGTTCGACCCCCGCGGCCGTCGCTCCCGCCACCATGAGATCCCGTGCATCGGCAGGGAGCGAGTCGAATCGGAACTGGCGCCCCCGAAACCGTGACAGTGCACGGGCGATCACGTCAGGGTCGTCGCCGAGAGGCGAGTGGTAGTCGGTCAGATCGGGCGGCCCCGCCATGCGCACGTGACCGTCATCGACGAGCGCGATCGCACCACCCGCGTCGGCTTCGATCAGGATGGCTTCCGGTGGCGTCCCCGCTGCACGCTCGACGGCTGCGAGGAACGATCGATGGGGGAACGGTCCGGTGTATGGCGATCTGGAGCGTATACCGCCCGGGAAGGCATCCCAGGGATCGGTCGGTGTCATGCCTCGACCAATTCGAGCGATCCGACCTGCCGAGAGGCGCCGACGACGGGTATCCGCACGCAGTCTTCGAGCCGGTCCGTGACTGTCCGTGGCAGGAGGCCGATGCGGTGGGAGACCTCGATTGCGGCAGCCACCGCCATGGCGCCCGATCCCTCGTCCGACTTCGCAGCGATGCCGATGCCGTGGAGCGATGCCGCGAATGCGCCTTCCGCCCCACCCTTGGACGGCCCCCCCCGACGTGATGCTGAAGCGTCCCTCGCATCCGACGTTGTCGGCGACGAGGGCCGGGTACTGGGACATGGCGCCCGCGATGGCGGCGAGTTCCGGCTGGCTCGTCAATCGCGAGAACGCCCGAGCGAGGCCGCGCACCGTGCCGCGAAGCGTGGGGGCGCCGCACCCGTCGACACCGACGGGCTCGGGGTCCTCACCGGTGAGGTCCGTGACGATCCCGAGGATGTCACGTTGGAGTGGATGGTC
>JAWOGV010000033.1:0-4002 GCA_046496605.1 Acidimicrobiia bacterium
CCGCCGAGGAGCTCCACGACTTCACGATCCTCGACTACTCGACGAGGATGGCCTTCATCGCCATCCTCGATGGCCGCATCGTCGGTGTCGGAAGGTACAACACGGCCGATGACGATCCGGACCTTGCCGAAGTGGCGTTCACCGTCGCCGACGGCATGCAGGGCCGCGGCATCGGAACGGTCCTCCTCTTCCGCCTGTCGGCCTACGCGCGATCGCGAGGCATCGCCGGCTTCCGCGCCTTCCTGCTGGCGGACAACCACGCGATGATGCGGGTGTTCCGCAACGCGGGATTCAGCCTCGCGCGCGAGATCGACGAAGGCGTGTACACGGTCAGCTTCCCGACGACCGAATCCGACGCAGTCCTCGAGGCAGAGGGTGAGGCCGAGCGCAGGGCGACGGCGGCCAGCCTGATGCCGATCTTCTATCCCCAGTCGATCGCGGTCATCGGTGCGAGCCGCAACAAGGCGTCCATTGGTGGGCGCCTCTTCAACAACATCATCAACGCCGACTACCGCGGACCGGTCTTTCCGGTGAACCCGAAGTCCCCGTTCATCCGATCCATTCCCACCTACCCGTCGGTCAAGGACATCCCCGTACCGATCGACCTCGCCTTCATCGTCGTGCCCGGCCCGAACGTGATCGACGTCGTGCGGGAGTGCGCGGAGAAGGGCGTCAAGGGCCTCTGTGTGATCTCGGCGGGCTTCTCCGAGACCGGCGAAGCAGGGACTCGGGCCGAGGAGGAGCTCCTCGAAGTCGTTCGCGCCGGCGGCATGCGCATGATCGGCCCCAACTGCATGGGCCTCCTGAACACGGACCCCGCCGTCAGCCTCGATGGGCAATTCGGACCGCTTCCGGCACGCCAGGGCAATGTCGCCATGTCCAGCCAGTCCGGTGCACTCGGCCTCGCGATCCTCGACTATGCACGGAACCTCGGTATCGGGATCTCGAGCTTCGTGTCGGTCGGCAACAAGGCCGACGTGTCCGGCAACGATCTGCTCCTCTTCTGGGAGGACGATCCCAACACGGACGTGATCCTGCTGTATCTCGAGTCGTTCGGAAATCCACGGCGCTTCGGCCGTATCGCACGCCGGATCGGCAGGCGCAAGCCCATCGTGGCCGTGAAGTCCGGTCGTACGGCCGCCGGAGCGAGGGCGGCTTCGAGCCACACGGGCAGCCTCGCCAGTAGTGACGTCGGTGTGGATGCCCTGTTCAGGCAGGCGGGCGTGATCCGCGTCGACACGCTCGAGGAGCTCTTCGACGTGACGGCCCTCGTATCCAATCAGCCCGTGCCTGCAGGGCGCAGGGTCGGTCTGATCACCAACGCCGGTGGTCCTGCGATCCTCGCGGTGGATGCCCTCGAATCCCAGGGGCTTGAGGTGCCCCCGCTCTCCGACGAACTCCAGGCCAGGATCCGCGCGTACCTGCCTGCCGACGCATCGGTCACGAACCCCGTGGACATGATCGCCGCCGCAGGCCCCGCGGAGTACAAGCAGACAATCGAGATCCTGATGGGAAGTGACGAGATCGACACGCTCATCACGCTGTTCATCCCCGCGTCGAGCGAGGGCGTACCGGAGACGGCAACCGCCATCAAGGAAGCGGTCGAGGGATCCCCACACGACAAGACCTTCATCAGCGTCTACATGCACAGCGGTGGGGCACCGACGGAGCTCGCGTCCCGAACAGCGAAGTTCCCCGTCTTCCCGTTCCCCGAACGCGCAGCAAGGGCCCTCCGGAGGGCCGTCCAGTACGCGGAATGGCTCGAAGAGCCGATCGGTGAGCACGTGGTGTTCGACGATGTCGACAGGACCGCGGCTCGCGCCATCGTCGAACGTGCCGTCGCCGACCTGGACGAGTCGGGCGCATGGCTCGATCCCGACTCCGTCGACGCCATCCTCAGGGCGTACGGTGTCCACATACCGCGTTCGGCCGTGGTATCGACGCCCGAGGATGCGGTGGCGTTCGGTGAGACCGTCGGCGGCCCGATCGTGCTCAAGGTCGTTTCGCCCTCCGCCGTCCACAAGTCCGATGTCGGTGGTGTCGCACTCGACATCTCCGGTGAGGACGAGATCCGGTCCGCCTATGAGCAGGTCATGAACGCGGTCCCCGACCCCGAGGGCGTTCTCGTCCAGGAGTTCGTGCACGGGGGCCACGAGGTCCTGATCGGCATGGTCGAAGATCCCAACTTCGGCCCACTCATCGTCTTCGGGCTCGGCGGTGTCTTCGTGGAGCTGATCGGGGACGTCGCATTCCGCATCCATCCACTGACCGACGTCGATGCCAGGGCAATGATCGGTCAGGTGAAGTCCGCGCGCCTGCTGGAGGGATATCGGGGAGGTCCCGAGGGTGACATCGAGGCCGTCGTGGACACGCTGTTGCGGGTTTCCGCCCTCATCGAGGACACTCCCGAGATCTTCGAAATGGACCTCAACCCCGTCAAAGTCGGCACGCCGGGGGACGGCGTGCGTATCGTGGACGCCCGGATCAAGGTACGGCCCGTGCAGGGGAGTTGGATCCCGTCTCGAGCCGACATGCCTTTCACGCTGTGAGGAGGTGGGGATGCACGTACGGGACCTGATGACAACCGACGTCGTGGCAGTGGGGCCGACCACCTCGACGCGCGATGCGGCTCGGATGATGTTCCGCTACCGCGTCTCCGGCCTGCCCGTGGTGGATCCCGACGACCACGTGCTCGGGATCATCACCGAGGGTGACTTCCTCGAGATGGAACTCAAGCGAGTCGACCATGGCGAGGTCAATCCCGAGGTGAAGGACATCATGTCGCATTCGGTGCTCTCGGTGGCTCCGGACCTCGAGGTCATGGATGCGGCTCGGTTCATGCTCGAGCACTCGGTCAAGCGGGTTCTCGTGGTCGAGGACGACAAGATGGTCGGCATCATCTCCCGTTTCGACATCGTCGCTGCATTCACGCGGCCCGATGACCTCATCGAGGATGAGATCCGCGAGGACCTCATACGAAGGGTTCTCTTCGTCGACCCCCAGACGGTCGACGTCCGGGTCGCCAACGGCGTCGTGACGTTCGTTGGCACCATCGGCACCCGCACCGAGGCTCGTCTCGTCGAGGAACTCGCACGGCGCCTCGACGGCGTGGTGGGGGTGGAGAACCAGCTCACCTGGAGGATCGACGACACGGGAACCGATGGTCGGGAAGGGTGAAGGCCTCGGCCACGCGGATGTGACGATCGCCTGGGAGGGGGTGGATCCGCGCACCGCGGAGATCTGTTTCGCCCATGCGAACGGTTTCACGAAGGCGTTGTGGCGACCGATCGCCCGCAGGGTCGTCGAGCATCACCACGCCGTTCGGTGGGTGTCGTACGACCTGCGTGGTCATGGCGACAGTGCCGCGGGCTCCCCGCCAAATCGATGGGAGGTCCACGGACTCGACGCGCTCGGGATCCTCGGGGACGCGTCCGGCCTCCTCGGTGTCGGGCACTCGATGGGCGGTACCGCCCTCGTGCGGGCGGAACTGCACCGTCGCGGAACATTCGATCGGCTCGTCCTGATCGAGCCGATCATCTTCCCCCCTCCTTTCGAGCGCGCAGACATACCCCTTGCGCGCATCGCCGAGAAGCGGCGTGGGGTGTTCAGGGACCGCTCTCATGCCAGGGAACGGTTCGCCGATGGCGCCTTCGCCGATTGGGATCGTGAGGTCCTCGACCTGTACGTCGACCATGGCTTCGCCCCAGGTCCCGATGGATGGACGATCAAGTGCGAACCTGCCACAGAGGCAGACAACTACCGCGAAGGCGGCAACCACGATACGTGGGACAGGCTCGACGAGCTGGACCTCCCCGTCGTCGTGGTGGCGGGAGAGCGATCCGATACGCACCACGGCGCCTACCTCGAGGCACTCGTGGAGCGATTCGCAGATGTCGAGCTCGTCGTCATCGAGGGGGCAGGGCACCTCGTGCCGATGGAGCGCCCAGACGCAATCGCGGATCTCGTGGCGAGCGCGTACGGCGCGCAGCGTCACGGCTGATC
>JAWOGV010000049.1:0-2864 GCA_046496605.1 Acidimicrobiia bacterium
CGCACCGTACCGACAGTGGGTGCTGGTGCAAGGTCGCCGTACCACATCACGATGTCGGCATCGACCCCATGCTCACGGACACCGAGGCGGTTCGGCCACTCCCGAATCCTCCGGGATTCGGTCGGAACCAGGGCGTCGACAGGGTGCCCGGCAACGTGTGGCACCTCGAACACGGTGTCCTCGTCGACGAGATGACCCACGAGGTGCCGTACGAGACGCTTGGTCTCGCTCCACGCGAGGCGCGAGACGGCGAACGACGTGGCAGTCGTCACGCCGGGCTCATCAGCGCTCGATGAAGGGAAGCTCGACGACCCTGCCGATCACCCGTTCGTTCCGGATCTCGATACCGATCGTCGAACCGGGCTCAATGGGCGGCTCCATGTATGCCAAGCCGATCCCGTGGCCGAGGGTCGGCGAGAAGTTCCCGGATGCCACCACTCCCCGACTCCCATCGGCTTCGACCGTGTAGCCCGAACGCGGAATGGCTCGCCCGGGTGTGGTGAAAGCCGCGAGTCTGCGCGTGACGCCCGCAGAGCGCTGACGCTCGAGGGCTTGCTTCCCGACGAACTCGTGGTCCCAGGCGACCACCCATTCGAGATCCGCCTCGAGGGGTGTCGTCGTGGCGTCGAGATCATTGCCCCACAACGGATACCCCATCTCCAGGCGCAACGTGTCGCGCGCACCGAGGCCGCATGGCGTCGCCCCTGCACCGACGATGGCGTCCCACAGGGCCGTCGCCGACGTGGTGTCGACGGCGATCTCGAACCCTCGTTCGCCCGTGTACCCGGTGCCGGCCATCGTCACTTCGCGACCACCGAACGACCCCGTCGCGACCCGGAAGCGGCCCGGTGTCGACCCGAAGAGTGCTTCGCCGGTAGGAACGGCCAAAGGACCCTGCACGGCGAAGAGCGCCGTGGTCATCCGGATGTCGGTGATCGTGACGTCCGGAGGCGCTGCCGCTCTGAACCGCCCAACGATCTCGTCGGAGTTGGTTCCGTTGGGCATCACCCATAGGCGGTCCTCCGCCAGGTACCAGACGATGATGTCGTCCTCCACCCCGCCCGAGGCGTTGAGCGCCATGGTGTACTGGGCGCGACCGGGTCCCACTCGCCTGATGTCGTTGCACAGTTGACCCGAGACGACCTCGACCGCACCGGGCCCGGTGACCTCGAAGCGGCCGAGGTGTGATACGTCGAAGAGGCCGACATCCGTCCGCACCGTATGGTGTTCCGCCAGGACACCGGTGTACTGGACAGGCATCTGCCATCCGCCGAAGTCGGTGAAACGCGCGCCTGCCGCTTCGTGGCTGTCGTGGATCGGGGACTGGGGCATGTGCCACCTCGAGGCTGTGGACGGATCGCTTGACGTCCTCAGCCTACGTCGGAAGCGATTCCGAGGTCGATGACCTCGGGTGGGCCTGGGATGCGTGTCGGCGCCGCGGATTCCACCGAGGAGTCGGGTTCCTCGAGACCGTACTTGACGAGCAGGTGCAGGTAGTCCCTCTGGTAGAAGACCTTGCACCTCACCTCCGGATACAACTCTCGGAGGCGCTTGACCTTCTTGTTCTTCTTCGTCACGAGCTTCTGGCTCATCGTGGTGATCTCGATGTAGACGTCGTCCTCTGGCAGATAGAAGTCGGGGCGGAAGTACTTCAGCGGTTCTCCGGCGTCATCCCATTCGATGGCGAATGCGCGCGGTTCGTAGGACCATTCGATGCCGTAGAAGTCGAGGAGCCTCGCGAACTCGCTCTCGCTGTTGTGAGCGAAGTCCGTGGTAGCGGCTGGTGCCGGACCGAAGAGGTCGTCGTGCGTCAGATTCCCGTCGCCTCCGAGAGGGTGCCAGTGCCCGATTCCGATTCGGCCTGGTCGGGGAAGAGTCTAAAGATCTCTCCGCGAACCTCGTCGTGGACCGGCCTCACCGCGATCCCGAACACACCCTGGCCCTTCCGCAGGAGATCGACGACCTCCTCGGGGCTGCGGGCCGCATAGATCGTCGTCCCATCGGAGAGCAGCGTGATGTCCTGCTCCCGCCAGTTGCCGCCGACTTCCTCCTCGAGCTGGTCGAACGCCTGACGAATCTTGTGGAGGCTCGTTCCGGCGTCCTTGAGTCGCTTGATCACACGCAGTGTCACGATGTCCTGGAACGTGTAGAGGCGCTGGGTTCCCGACCCGGTCGCCGTCTGCATCGAGGGGCCGAGAAGGCCCGTTCGATCCCAGTAGTCGAGCTGCCGATATGTGATGCCGACGATTGCGCATACCTGTGGCGAGCGGAAGCCAAGGGCCGCATCGGTGTGTGTTCGTGTCATGTCCTCGCGTCTCCTCACCCAGACCGGTCACGCGGACCGTTACGTCTTCGTAATTCCGCCCATTGAACTACATCGGTGCAAGTTACGCACCAAGCCGTCGCATGTCAACGTTCGACATCTCCGGCGCTGGTTCGACGAGAGAACAGGGCTGTCACCGCCGCCGGGGTGATCGCCCCGCGGTGATCACTGATCCCTGCCGCCGGCGAAGTCCTCCGGATCGATGTCGTCGAGGAACTCCCGGAACCGCTCGATCTCGTCCTCTGCGGATTCGTCGGAGATCTGGACCCCTGCCTCGTCGAGAACGGCTCGTTCGGCGTAGAGCGGTGCATCGACCCGTACCGCGAGGGCGACGGCGTCCGACGGCCGCGACGAGATCACTCGATCCTCCCCGCCGACGGTGAGGGTGAGGTCGGCGTAGAACGTCCCGCCGCGAAGCTCCGTCACGACGACATCTTTCACCGTCGCTCCCAGCCGTGAGACGACCGTGGCGAGGAGATCGTGCGTCAGAGGACGTTCTGGCTGCATTCCGTCGCGCGCGAGTGCGATCGAGGTCGCCTCG
>JAWOGV010000128.1:0-5734 GCA_046496605.1 Acidimicrobiia bacterium
ATCGCGGAGGGCCCGTCGCCTGACCGGGTCGATGGTGTCCTCTTCGACCTCGGTGTCTCGTCGCACCAGCTCGACGATCCGGAGCGTGGTTTCTCGTACCACCACGAGGGACCCCTCGACATGCGGATGGGACCCGACGCCGATCGGACCGCTGCGGAGATCGTCAACACCTTCGACGAGGCGGAGCTCGCGGACATCATCGCCAGGTATGGCGAGGAGCGATTCGCGAAGCGCATCGCCAGGGCAATCGTCGCGCATCGACCACTCACCACGACGACGCAGCTCTCGACGTGTGTCGCAGAATCTGTTCCTGCCGCGGCACGTCGCGGCAAGCATCCTGCGCGCCGCACCTTCCAGGCGATCCGCATCGCGGTCAACGACGAACTCACGGGAGTCGAGATCGGCGTCGGGCTCGCCATCGACCACCTTCGCGTCGGAGGTCGGCTCGTCGTGATGGCCTACCACTCCCTCGAGGACCGCATCGTGAAGAACGTGCTGAGGGCACGGTCGATGACGTGCACGTGTCCGCCGGGGTTACCGACGTGCCAATGCGGCGCACGACCGGACATCGCCCTCGTCCATCGCAAGGTCCTCCGGGCATCTGAGGCGGAGACCGCAGGGAACCCACGAGCACGCAGCGCTGTGCTCCGAGTCGCCGAGAGGATCACCCAATGACCACGGAATCGATTCGATCGACCGGCGTCGCCCGCCGCAGGATCGGACACACGGCGGAGGTGGCAGGACCCAGGATCGTCCCGCTCGCCTTCTACACGGTGCTCGTCGTCGCGTTGTTCTTCGCGATGATCTACCTCCGGATCGCGCTCGACCGCACGGCGTTCGAACTCGACGAGCTCGAACGAGCGATCGAGCTCGAGGAGAGCAGGACGCTGGACCTTCGGCTCGAGATCGCGCAGCTCCAGGACCCCATTCGCATCGCCACGGAGGCCGAGCGGATCGGGCTGGCGCATCCGTCCGAGCGTCTCGCCCTCGTCGTGACCGGATCGCGCGACCCCGCGCCCCCGGCTGTCGCGGAAACCCCGATCAGCGCTCACCAGGGCAGGACGCCTTGACGACGCGGGCCATCCCACGATGTGAACGTGCCAGCGGCATGTCAGGGTGGCCGATCGCCTGCGGGCTCCACACCCACACACCGTCGAACCCCTTCCTTCCGGCATGAGTGGCCGGGTGTGGCGACGCGGCGACCTGAGACTCCTCATTGTGGGCACGGCCTTCCTGCTCGCATGGGTGGGGATCGGGTACCGCCTGTTCGACCTCCAGGGAACGCGTGCCGTCGCCCTTGCGAGCGTCGGGTTCGACCAGCGCATCCGCGAGGAGCCGATCGATGCCAGGCGGGGAACGATCTACGACCGTGAGGGCGTTGAGCTTGCGATGACCATCGACGGCTGGAACGTCGTCGTCGACCCCACGATGCTCGATGACCCTGCCGGTGCAGCAGCGGTCCTTGCCCCGTTCGCCGACGTCCCGTTGTCCGAGCTCGTCACGAGGCTGGTCGAGGGGCAGGCATCGGGCAAGCGATACGCGGAGATCGCCATGAGGGCGAACACTGCCCACGCCAACGAGATTCGGGCCGTCGTCGATGACAACGGCCTCGTTGGAGTCTTCTTCCGGGAGCAGCCCCTTCGGGTGTACCCGGCGGGCCACATCGCTGCGCAGGTGGTCGGCTTGACGAGATACGAGGACAACAGCGGAATCGAGGGGATCGAGAAGACGTTCGACTCCGAGCTCCAGGGTGAGCCGGGGCGGCTCATCGTCGAACGCGATCCCTCGGGCCGCGTGATTCCACAGGGTGAGATCCTCCTCGAGCCGGCAACGCCCGGTTCGGACGTGATCACGACCATCGACAGGGAGGTGCAGTTCGCCGCCGAACAGGGCCTGAGAAGGGCCATCCAGCTCACGGACGCTGTCGGCGGCTCTGTCGTCGTGATGAACCGGAGGACGGGAGCGATCCTCGCCATGGTGAGCTGGCCGGGCCTCGATCTGAACAACCGATCCGAAGCCGTGCCCGAGGTCCTGCGGAACAGGGCCGTCGCAGACGTGTACGAGCCGGGCTCGACACTCAAGGTCGTCACGGTCGCCGCCGCCATCGAGGAAGGTGTCGTGACGCCTGCCACGCCGATCGACACCCCGAACTCATTGGTGATCGGTGACTTCGAGTACGAGGATCACGGATCGAACCCGGACTGGATGTCCGTTGCAGACGTCGTCATGCGCTCGTCGAATGTCGGCACGATCGAGATCCAGAGCAGGCTCGGCAACGAACTCCACTATGAGTATCTGACCGCTTTCGGTCTCGGCGCGCCGTCCGGCCTCGACGTCGCTGGTGAGCGGCACGGCCAGTTGAACCCGACGACCCGATGGACCCGGACGAGTGGTTCGTCGATCGCGATCGGCTATGCCGTCGGCACCACGCCGCTCCAGATGGCAGCTGTGTACGCCGCCATCGCCAACGACGGCGTCTGGGTCGAGCCGCACCTCGTCCGCGAGGTCATCAGGGCGGACGGTCAGCGGATCCTGACCAAACCGCGCACGAGGGCGGTCCTGTCGCCGGACACGGCAGCGACGATGCGGCGCATGCTCGGGCGCGTCGTCGAGAGCGACGACGGAACCGGGATTCGGGCGAGGATGTCCGACTACACCTCGGGCGGGAAGACGGGTACGAGCCAGAAATTCGACGTCGACCTGGAGCGCTATAGCGACGACACGATCGCGTCGTTCATCGGCATGGCGCCGCTGGACGATCCCGAGATCGTGGTGGTGGTCGTTCTCGACACGCCGAAGGGCACCCTCGACGACGGAGCGGATCTGTCCCTCGGCGGCGCGTCCGCTGCACCGGCGTTCGCCGAGATCACGCAGAACGCCCTGCACCAGCTCGGAATCGCACCGGACCGGGAGTAGGGCCGTGGCAGCGACGCTCGGACAGATCGCAGACATCCTCGGGATCCCCATCGACCCCGCCGACCGATCCCTGGTCGTCACCGACGTCACGCATGACTCGCGTGCCGTCGTCGAGGGCTCGCTCTTCGTTGCCATCACCGGGGCGCGCCACGACGGGCACGCCTTCGTCGCAGCAGCCGTGTCCGGCGGCGCGACAGCGATCCTTGCCGAGCACCCCATCGATCCAGCGGCGGTCGGAGCTGCCGTTCCCGTCCTGATGGTCTCCGAAACCCGACCTGCCATGGCGGTGGCGGCACGCGAGGCACACGGCCGTCCCGACGACGGGCTCTCGATCATCGGGGTCACAGGAACGAACGGCAAGACGACGGTCACCCACATGTGTGAGGCCGTGTGGGAGTCCGTCACACGGCCCCACGGGATCGTCGGCACGCTCGGATCCCGATTCGATGGCACTCCCATCCCCCTCAGCCGCACGACACCAGAGTCCTCAGATCTCCAGCGCCTCCTCGCGACGATGCGCGATGCCGGGGTCGAGTCGGTTGCGATGGAGGTGTCGTCGCACGCCCTGGCACTCCACCGCGCCGACGCGATCCACTTCCGAGCCGTCGGATTCACGAACCTCACGCAGGATCACCTCGACTTCCATGGGAGCATGGCCGCCTACCTCGGAGCGAAGAAGGAGCTCTTCGCACAGGGTCGTGCGGATGCGGCCGTCGTGAACGTCGCCAACGCGGCCGGTCGTGACGTCGCGGGAACCACCCCGATGCGTGTGATGACCGTGGGTTGGACGAACGACCTCGACGTGTACGCGAGCGGGATGGCGTTGACTCGAACCGGCTCGACCTTCACCATCACCCATCGCAGCGAACAGGCAAGCGTGTCGCTTCCCCTGCTCGGATCGTTCAACGTGGAGAACGCGCTCGTGGCCGTCGGCCTCCTCCTGTGTGACGGGGTCGATCTCGAACGTGCAGCCGCCGGCCTGGCTGGGATGCGGCCGATCCCCGGACGAATGGAAGTCGTGGGTCATGAACGCGATGTCACGGTCGTCGTCGACTACGCCCACACACCCGACGCCATCGAGTCCGTGCTCGGCACGGTCGCAGAGATGGCATTCGCGCGGACGATCGTCGTTCTCGGGGCAGGAGGGGACAGGGACCACACCAAGCGCGCGGCTATGGGCTCGGCGGCCGCGCGAGGTGCCGACATCACGATCGTCACCACGGACAACCCGCGATCGGAGGACCCCGTCGCGATCGCCCGTGTCGTGCAGGAAGGTGCACTGTCGGCACGCGCCGGCGACGTCCGCGTCGTGATCGACAGGCGAGAAGCGATCGATGCAGCGATCGGGACGGCATCGGCAGGCGATGTCGTGCTCGTTCTCGGGAGGGGCCACGAGCCAGATCAGGAGATCGCAGGCCTCATGCATCCGTTCGACGATCGGGCGGTGGCCAGGGCCGCCCTCGCCGATCTGGGATCGGGGCCGTGAGCTCCGCCGCAGGCCTCCGATGGCCGATCCATGCGGTGGCATCGGCTGTCTCGGGACGGCTGGTCGGTGGCGGCGAGGACATCGTCGGTTCCGTCTCGACGGACAGCCGTTCGGACGTCCGCGGTGCCGTGTTCGTCGCCATCCGTGGTGACCGATTCGATGGGCACGACTTCGTCGCGGACGCCATCGTCGGAGGTGCTGGCGTCGTGATCGTCGATCGATCGTACCAAGGGGTCGTCGAGCCGAGGATCGTGGTCGACGACACGCGGAGGGCCCTCCTCGATCTCGCGGTGAAGCGGCGCAATGAGCTCACGGTGCCCGTCATCGCCATCACGGGATCGACCGGCAAGACCTCGACGAAGGACCTTCTTGCAGCTGGGATCGCCGGCTCCTGGGCGTCGCCGAGGTCGTTCAACAACGAAATCGGTCTGCCGCTCACTGTCGTGAACACGCCGGAAGGTTCGACGGCAGTCGTCCTCGAGGTCGGGTCACGGGGGAGGGGACACATCGCCTCCCTGCAGGCGGCCGTCCGTCCGGACGTCGCGGTCGTCACCAACCTCGGTGTCGTCCACCTCGAGACATTCGGATCCGAGGAAGGGCTTGCGGACGCGAAGTACGAGCTCATCGAAGCCCTCGGGCCATCGGGTGTCGCGATCGTGCCGGACGACGAGCCCCGTCTCCAGCGCGCAACGTCGCCGAACCAGCTCACCTTCGGCGAAGGCAGGGGCGACGTGTCCGTCTCCGACATCGTCGTCGACGCACTGGGACATCCCACTTTCACCCTCAGCGCGCGAGACACGTCCCACCGGGTGTCCCTCGAGGTTGCGGGAGCACACCAGGCGCGCAACGCGGCCGCCGCGGTCTGTGTGGCGGTCGCGCTCGGCTACGACATCAGGGAGTTCGTCGAGGGATTGTCGAAGGCTTCCGGATCTGCGTGGCGGATGGAGGTCCACGAGGGTCGGTTCACGGTGGTCAACGACGCATACAACGCAAACCCGCAGTCGGTCGCCGCCGCACTCGAAACGCTCGCAGCAATGCGTGCAGGAAGGCGGTACGCCGTTCTCGGTCCGATGGCGGAGCTCGGGCCCGTCTGCGAGACGGCGCACCGGGACATGGGCAAGCTCGCGTTGGAGCTCGGAATCGACGGACTCATCGTCGTGGGGGTCGACCATGGCTACTGCATCGGCGCAGGTGCCCTCGTCACGAATGCCGTGGATATCGAGGATGCAGCCGATACGCTGCGCGCCGTCGTGGAGCCGGGAGATGTCGTGTTGGTCAAAGCGTCGCGTTCGGCCGGTCTCGAGCGACTCGCCATCGCCCTGGCCGAGGAGG
>JAWOGV010000173.1:0-4786 GCA_046496605.1 Acidimicrobiia bacterium
CCCGCATCCTCCTCCTCGTCATGACCGTCTCGGTCGTCGTGGCAGCGTGCTCGGCCAACGACGAAGCGATGACTGGCACCACCATCGCGTCAGCCGGCGGCGAGGGCGGACTCGACGAAGCGACCGCACCCGAACCGGGTGCCCGAGATGGGGCCGCATACGACGTCGTGCTCGACGACGGGATGATCGTCTTCGAGCAGGTCGCGTCCACATTTGATGCGAAGGTCATCAGGGATGGCTCCGTCGAACTCCGGATCGAGCCCGGTTCATTCGGGACCACGGCAGGTCAGGTGCGAGCGATCGCCGCAGACCTGGGTGGGTACATCGCGTCGGGGGAGTCGCGTGTCGAGCAGCTCGACGACGATCGCTACGCAGTCGGCTGGTACACGATCCGGATCCCGACTGAGCGGTTCGACGAGGCCGTCGCTCGCGTCGAGCAGCTCGGTGAGCGGGTCTCGGCGTCGTTGTCATCCCAGGACGTCACCGAGGAGTACGTGGACCTCGAGGGTCGCCTCGGCTACTGGCGTGAGCAGGAGGCGTTCTACCTGCGCCTCATGGAGGAGGCGACGACGATCGAGGAGCTCGTGACGGTCCAGACGAGGATGCAGGACGTCCTGTTGAACATCGAGCAGATCGAGGGCCGACTCCGGTACCTGGACTCGCGCACGGACTTCGCGACGCTGACGGTCGGCCTGACCGAGGTTCCCGACACGACGGTTCCGCCCGTCGAGCCGAAAGATCCGGGCCCGATCGCCGAGGCGTTCGAGCAGGCGGGAGAGGTCCTGCTCGCAACCGTCGCCTTCATGATCATCGCGTCGGCGGTTGCCATCCCGATTGCCATCGTCGTACTCGTCGCCTTGGGCATCTTCAGGCTCTTCACCCGCCCAACCCGCCGCGGCACCGCGGCGAGTTGAGGGACGGCAGGTCAGCGTTTGAGGGTGAACGGTGGGTACTCGTCGGTGAGGGCGGCGATCCACGCCCACGTCCGGGCCCACCAGCGGTGGAAGCCGACGAAGTACCAATGCAGCGCAAGGGGAAGGCGCCCCGTCATGAGGATTGCGACGTATCCGAACCACGCCGCGAACAGCGTCCCGACGGTGAGCCACGCGAGGACGAACAGGTGCGGCAACGCCATCAGCGAACGTATGAGCAGGATCCCCGCGAGGGCGAGCCAGCGGCTCTGGGGTTCGGGCGCCTCCTCGACGACTATCTGGGCCGGATGGTTCTCATCCGTCCCGAAGGTCGGATACACGTCCGTCGTCGAGGTGAACCAGGCGAACACCCTGCTCGACCACTCGAGGAAGATGAGCTCGAGGTTCTCGACCCAATAGGGCTTCCCGCCCTGGATGAGGATGTACCAGTATCCGATCCACACCACGACCTGGACCACGGACGCGTAGAGCGCGAGGAGGATCAGGTGCGGTATGAGCAGGACGGTCTTGGCGAACAGCAGGATGCCGAGCGCTGCGAGGCCCCTGCTGCGGTACTCGTCGTCGACCGGAACCACGAAGTCCACGGGATACTGAGCCGATTCCGTCATGTCCACCTCGCTCGCTGACAGTCGGCGAACTCATCGGTGAGGGGCCGTCGCTTCCAGTCTCCCACATGGACGCGGCAATTCGCAGTGCCGTCGCCATGCCAGCATCCTCATCCCTGTCGCGGCTATGGGGAGAGCCGACACAGCCTTCGATCCCGGCCTTCGATCCTGGCCTTCGATCCCTGGATCAGCGCCCGGCCGTCAGCGGATCTCGACGCCGCGGTCGCCTGCGACGACCCGTCCGATCACCGATGCCGGCAGTTCGGAGGTGTCGAACGCCCGCATCGTCGCATCGACGTCGTCCTCAGCAACGATCGCCGTGAAGCCGATTCCCATGTTGAACGTGCGGAACATCTCGCCGAGGGGAATGCCTCCCACCCTCTGGAGGACCGAGAACACGTGGGGAACCTCCCAACTCGACCGTTCGATCACTGCTCGGGAACCCTCGGGAAGGACGCGAATCACGTTGCCGGGCAGACCGCCCCCCGTGATGTGGGCGAGGCCGTGTGCGACGACCCGTGCGTTGAGGTTCACGACCGCCGGTGCGTACACGATGCTCGGTTGGAGCAGGACGTGGGCAGTGGGGGTCGAGGTGTCGGGAAAGTCGGCGTCGAGGGGAAGCCCTTTCGCGATGATCGCCCGTACGAGGGAGAAGCCGTTCGAGCGGAGGTTCGGGCTCTCCACGCCGATGATGACGTCACCGGGTCCGACGTTCTCCGGGTTCACCTCCTCACCCATCTCCACGATGCCGAGGGCAGTGGCCGAGATGTCGAACTGGCCCGGCGCCATGATGCCGGGGTGCTCGGCGGTCTCCCCTCCGAGGAGTGCGATGTCGGCTGCCGAACAGGCATCGGCGATCGACTCGATGAGGGTTTCGACCATGTCGACGTCGAGGGTGCCGACCGCGACGTAGTCGGTCATCGCGATCGGCTGGGCGCCCGCTGCGGCGAGATCGTCTGCAACCATCGCCACGAGGTCGAAGCCGAGACCCTCGATCAGTCCTGCTTGTCGAGCGACTTCCGCCTTGGTGCCGACGCCGTCCGTCGACATCATCAGCACGGGAACCCGGAACCCTGCGGGTATCTGGATGCCGGCGGCGAATCCTCCGAAGCCGCCAACGACATCCTCGGTCCACGTCGCGGTGACGCGCCAACCGATCCGTTCGACCAGCTCGTCGGCGGCGTCGAGGTTGACGCCCGCGCTCCGGTAGCTCGTCATGGTGTCCTCTCCAGGAGGAACTTGCTGTCGTTGAGGGGCACGTCCGTCGGATAGTCCCCCGAGAGGCACGCGGTGCAGAACGAGGCCGGGTCGGATCGGGTCGCCTCGATCAGGTTGGCGAGTTCGAGGTATGCGATCGAGTCGACTTCGAGATGCTCGGCGATCTCCTCGAGTGATCGTCCCGCGGCCAGCAGTGTCGCTCGGTCCCCGGTGTCCATGCCGTAGAAGCACGGCCATCGATACGGAGGGGACGAGATCCGCAGGTGGATCTCGGTTGCCCCGGCCTCGCGGACCATCGCCACGAGCTGGCGGGTCGTCGAGCCCCGAACGATCGAGTCGTCGACGAGCACGACCCGCTTGCCCGACACGACGCTGGGCATCGGGTTGAGCTTCATACGGACCCCGCGGTCGCGCATCGACTGGGCAGGCTGGATGAACGTGCGCCCGACGTAGCGATTCTTCACCAGGCCATCGGAGTACGGGATACCGCTCACCGCGGCGAATCCCTGGGCTGCGGGGATACCCGATTCGGGAACGGGCACCACGACGTCCGCCTCGACCGGTGCCTGCGTCGCGAGCAACCGGCCCATCTGTTGGCGCTTGGTGTGGACGTTGCGGCCGAGCAGGGTGGAATCGGGGCGGGCGAAGTAGACGAACTCGAAGATGCACAGATCCGTCGTGGTCGTCTCGAACGGCTCGATGAACCGGGGACCGTGCTCGTCGATGACGACCATCTCACCCGGTGCGATCTCACGGACCAGCTCGGCACCGAGGATGTCGAGCGCTGCGGTCTCGGATGCGATGACCCAGCTTCCGTCGAGGGAACCGAGGCACAGCGGCCGGAACCCGTGGGGATCGCGGACGCCGACGAGGGTGCTGGTGTCCATGACGGTGAGCGTGAAGGCCCCATCGAACGTCGGGAGCACCTTGGCGAGCGCGTCGGGGAGGTCGAGGTCCTCGGTGGTCATGGTGTGCGCAATGGCCTCGGTCATCAGCTCGGAATCGGTCGTCGCTGCGACGGGCCCGAAACGATCGGAGAGTTCCGCCGTGTTCGTCAGGTTCCCGTTGTGGGCGAGGGCGATGCCGTTGCGACCGAGGTGGCGGAACACGGGCTGGCTGTTCTCCCAGCTGTTGGACCCGGTCGTTGAGTAGCGGGTGTGGCCGATCGCGAGGTGACCGGGCAGTCCGGCGAGTACCGACTCGTCGAAGACCTGGGCGACGAGCCCGAGGTCCTTGTAGACGGTGATGTTGTCGGTGTCACTCACCGCGATGCCCGCACTTTCCTGTCCCCGGTGTTGGAGGGCGAAGAGGCCGAAGTAGGTCAGGCGGGCGGCTTCGATCCCGGGACCGATGATCCCGAAGACCCCGCAGGCCTCGCCGGGCCTGTCGAGCACTGGATCGCCGAGTGGTTGCTCGCTCACGGCGGGCAGTGTACCCGCAGAGCGCCACGCCATCTCAGAGTGCGATCGTTACGGCGATCGCGCCGGCGACGACGGCCATCGCGATCAGGGTGCGGATCGTGCGTGCGTTCGGCTTCCCGACGGCGAACATCGACCAGAGCCAGGCGATGAGGAGACCCCCGGCGAGGCCTCCCAGGTGGGCACGCCAATCGATGCCCCCGACGAGCAGCGGTAGTGCGAGGTTGATCGCGAGGAGGACGCCCAACTGGTTGAACATCGCCCGTCCTCCCGGTGTCCCGCGCATCTTCCATGCCACGAAGATCCACGCGCCGAACAATCCGAAGATCGCGCCGGATGCTCCGATCGAGACCTGGAGCGGCGATCCGAAGATGTACGACGCGGCCCCGCCGGTACCCGCGGTTGCGATGTACAACGCGGCGAACGCGGGCCCCCCGACCTGGTACTCGAGGCGGGGCCCGAACAGGTACAGGGCGTACATGTTGAACAGGATGTGCATCAGCCCTCCGTGGAGGAGTGCGGCGGTGAAGATCCGGTACCACTCACCCTGGGCAACGAGGAAGTTGATGAGTGCGAGGCTCTCGAGGAGCCATCGGTTCAGGTCCGGCGAGAG
>JAWOGV010000185.1:0-13273 GCA_046496605.1 Acidimicrobiia bacterium
ACGACCTGCGGTTGCTCATCGGCCGCGACGATAGGGCATCGGGATCCCGTGTGGGTCGACGCGGCCGGGCCTTGCGTAGGCTCCAACCATGTCCGAAACGGTTGTGACCGCCCTCGTCGCTGCCGCCATGGTTGTCGGTGTCGCAGGGACCGTCCTCCCTGTGGTTCCCGGCCTGTGGTTGATCCTGGGTGCGGGCGTTGTCTACGGCCTGGCCACCGGATTCGGGGTCGCCGGCTGGATGGCCCTTGGCGTCATGGCCATGCTCGCCATCGGAGGGAGCCTCGTCACCGTCGTGCTCCCACAGCGCAGGGCGACGCGGGTCGGTGTGCCCATGTGGGGTCAGGTTCTGGCTGCCGCCCTCGCCGTCGTCGGCCTGTTCGTCATCCCGCTCCTCGGTGCCATGGTCGGCTTCGTCATCGGGATCCTGATCGCGTCCCTGCGCGAGACGAAGGATGTCAGGAGCGCCATACCCGTCGCGTTCGCGACGCTGGTGACGATGCTCGTGGCGTCGGCCATCCAGTTCGCGTCCGGCGTTGCGATGTTCGTGACATGGATCGTGTGGGCGATCGTCGGCTGAGGCCGGCCACCGCCCCGTCACGAAGACCATCCCTTGACACCTAGTTATACATAGTGTAGTTTGCCTAGGTATGAGAGGACAGGCGCTGAAAGGGCATCTCGATCTGCTGTTGCTGGCGGTCCTTGCCGACGGTGCGAAGCATGGGTACTCGGTCATCGACGAGCTGCGAGAGCGCAGCGATGACTCGTTCGATCTTCCCGAGGGGACGGTCTATCCGGCTCTGCACCGCCTGCAGAAGGGCGGCTTCCTGAGCAGCGAGTGGAGCGAGGTGCAGGGAAGACGGAGGCGTACGTATCGGCTGACCGACAAGGGCCGGGGTGCGCTCGGAGAGCAGCGCTTGGCATGGGATCAATTCGCCGACGCCGTTGCCAGGGTGTTGAAGGGGGTCCCATGGCCCGATACGCCCTGATCGATGGCTATCTCGATTCGATGCGGTCATCCATCCGCTGGCGCCGTGACCTCGACGACCTCGTGGCCGAGATGGAGGACCACCTCTACTCGACGACCGAGCAGATGCTCGCACGAGGGACCGACGTGGTCGATGCCCAACGAGCGACCCTTGCACGATTCGGTGACCCCAAGGTCCTGGCCGCTGCCTACGCATCGAACCATCGAGGAGGAATCGCCGTGCCAACCACATTCACCAGACGAGCTGGTCTGCTCGCACTCATCGCGGGAGGGTTCTGGCTCCTGGCCGGAGTCCTCGAAAACCGCACGGACAGAGCAGATGACTGGGAGGTGTACTACTTGCTGTTCACGATTGCGGTCGTCGTCGCCGGCGTCCTCACCGTGATGGCCATGATCGGCCTTGGGAAACGCGCTGGCGGGCTCGGCACCGTCGGAATGATCGGAGCGGCCATCGCTTCACTCGGCGTGCTCCTGAGCTTCGTCGCCTGGGCGGGTCCACTGTGGATGTCGCTCCAGGGCATCGGATATCTCCTGATCGCCATCGCGGTGCTTCGCTCCGACACCATCGTGCCCAGGATCGGGGTCATGCTCGTCGCGTCTGCCTTCCTGATCGGGCCCATCCTGTTCGTCATCCTCGCTGAGTCGGAGGTTGGCTGGCGGGACAGCTACGGCGACTACCCGCTGGCCTGGATCATCTCCGGGATCGTGGGCTACGTCCTGATGGCCGGTGGGCTCTTCGTGACGGGCCGTTGGCTCCGGAGCGAGGAACCCGTCGACGTGGATGCCACCCCGGTCGCTGCATAGATCTGCGCCGCGCCCTCATGCGCAACGGCCGGGCGGCTCCACCGCCCGGCACGAGCGCGGGAAGGAAGGAACGAGATGAGCGTCGCCCCTGATGTTGCGACCGAACAGGAGGCTCGACTCGTCGAGCTGTTCCGTCAGCTGACGGCGATTCTGATTGCATCTGTCCTCACCGGCATCCTCGTCGGAGGCCTGGGTGCCAGGGCGTTCATGCTCGTCACGAGGCTCCTCGCACCTGAGCGCCGTGGTTTCATCACCGAGGCACAGGCAAGGGTGGGGGAGGTCACGATCGCCGGCAGCTTCTTCTTGATCGTGTTCGTGGGAGTGATCGCGGCAATGGCGATCGGCGTGATGCTGGCTGTGAGTGACCCGTGGATCACATGGGCTGGACCGTTCTCCGGTCTCGTTGTCGGGATACTCCTGCTCACGACCTTCAACGCCCTGATTCTCGACCCTGGCAATTTCGACTTCGCCCTTCTCGGCGACCAGGCGGTGACGGTGGGAATGATCGCCTTCCTCTTCGTGGTCGGAGGTACGGCTGCGGTCTGGTTGCGCGACCGAGTACTCGACCGTCTCCCGCATTACGACGACCTCGGTGGCGGGGGCTTTGGCTACATCCCTGGTGCGGCCCTGGGGGCGATGGGTGTGAGCCTTCTCCTCACCGTGATCTCCATCCCGTCGAACCGCGCCGATGGATCGCTTCCAACGATCATCAGCTTCGTTGCGTTGATCGGGATCACCCTGATCGACCGCGGATGGTGGATCCGGACCGGGAACCCATCGCCTCTCGGCGTTCGGGTCCTCGGATATTCCGCGCTGGCCGTGCTCTTCACCCTCGGCGGGGTGCAGCTGGTCAGCGCGATCGATCGCATCGTGGTGTGATCGGACGAGCGCCGTGTTCCTCCGGGATGCCTGTCCGGGCACTGTCGCGCCATAACGATCGCATGGCTGTGCGATCCCCGGAAATCGAGGCGCTGGTCAGACGCCTGTTCGCCGCCCGCGCCACGGGAGATGATCGTGAGGCCATCCTCAACCTCTTCTCGAACTCGGAGCACTTCCTGGCTTTCGGGAGCGAAGAGGGGGACTGGTGGCTCGGCTCGGAAGGCCTTCGAGAGGGAGCGACTGCTGTGTTGTACGGGGACAACCTATGGTTCGGCGATCATGCGCATCGGATTCCAGGGCGAACCCCACAGCTACAGCCACCAGGCATCGACCGAACTGTTCCCGAGCGGTGAGCTCGTGGGCTTTGCCAGCTTCGCGGCCGCCTTCGACGCCCTCGAGCACGATCAGATCGATCGTCTCGTCGTGCCTGTCGAGAACTCGACGACCGGATCGGTGCTGCCCGTCCTCGATCGATTGCCGGGCGACGATCGGCACGTCAAGTTCTCGATCCTCGCCGAACACCTCATCGAGGTCCGCCACACCCTCCACGGCCTACCGGGAGCGCGACTCGAGCAGATCCGCGAGGTGCGCTCGCATCCCCAGGCGCTCGCCCAGGCCGAGTACGCGCTCCTCGAACTCGGGGTCGATGCCGTGCCGACCCACGACACCGCTGGTGCGGTGCGTCAGGTCGCCGAGCTCGGCGATCCGACCGTCGCCGCACTCGCTCCTCCTCGTGCCGGCGCGGCCCATGGCCTCTCCGTTCTGCGCGATGACGTCCTCGACAGGGACCACAACACGACCCGGTTCGTCGTGTTGCACGTCGGTGATCCCGAGGTGAACGAGGACGACGACAAGACCACGATCGTCGTGACGGGCTCGCACACGCCGGGGTCGCTCGCGCTGATCCTGACCGAGCTGGGACTGCGTGGTGCGAACCTCACCCGCATCGAATCACGCCCCGCAGGCAACGCGTGGAACTATCGATTCTTCATCGACCTCGTCCACGAACCCGGCCCTGCAGGCCTCAAGCACGTCCTCGACCCGCCTCCCGCCAATGCGGCCGAGGTCATCAACCTCGGTTCCTACAAGGCGGCCACGATCTGATCGCGGTGTTGCCCCGTCACTCCACCGTCGCACGATCGGGGTGAGGTACGCAAGAACCGGGAGTCCTGCTGGTACGGTTCCGCGCCAGGAGGCGACGTGGCAACGAGTACCGCCAGTTTCGGCGCGGGAAAACGCGAGGGGCATGACGCATCTGACTTCTATGCAAGGCGGATGACCCAGCGGAGCTCCGAGGGAGACCTCGGCTTGGTTGTCGATCCACCCTCGTCGATCATCGACCAGCTCTTCTGCCAGTCCTCCGAGTCGATGCACCAGATCCCCGACAACTGCGTCGCACTCATGGTCACATCGCCCCCGTACAACGTGGGGAAGGATTACGACGACGACCTCGACATCGACGAGTACCTCGGTCTGTTGCATCGTGTCTTCACGGAGACCTATCGCGTCATCGAACCCGGTGGCCGGATCGCCGTCAATGTCGCGAACCTCGGTCGGAAGCCGTATCTCCCCATCAACCAGTACGTGGCGGGAGCGCTGACCGAGATCGGATTCGACCTGCGCGGCGAGATCATCTGGCAGAAGGCGAAATCGGCTGGCGGTTCGTGTGCCTGGGGGTCATGGCGATCGGCCAAGAACCCGACGCTTCGGGACCTCCACGAGTACATCATCGTCGCCTCGAAAGGCTCATACGCCCGACAACGGCAAGGTGAGGACACGATCGGCAAGGACATGTTCCTCGATGCGACCGTGTCGATCTGGGACATCCTCCCCGAATCGGCTCGGCGCGTCGGCCACCCTGCTCCGTTTCCCGTCGAGCTGCCGAGGCGGCTCATCGAGCTGTACACGTTCAGGGGCGATCTCGTCCTCGACCCGTTCCTCGGATCGGGTTCCACGGCCGTGGCGGCTGTCGAGTCCGGTCGGCACTTCGTCGGGTTCGACCTGTCATCCGAATACCTCGAGATCGCTGAGCGCCGCATCCACGAGGGCAGGACGGGGACCCGGGGTATCAGCCTCTGAGCCCGTTCCTCGGTGGGACCCCGGCGTGGATGTGGATCAGACGACCTCGCCCGTCGCCGCGAGCCGATCGGCGTGAACGGCGTACTCCTCATCCGGGCTTCTCAGGGACCGCAGCACCATGAATCCTATGGCGCCCGACACGACGGATCCGAGGAATATGCCGAGCTTCGCCTCATCCCCGAAGAGGGTTTCACGAAAGGCGAGGTCGGTGATGAACAGGGACACGGTGAACCCGATGCCCGCGAGTGCACCGAGGCCCGCGACGGTGCGCATCGTCGTGCGCCGTGGAAGCGACCCCACGTTGAGCTTCAGGCCGATCCAGGTGGCGGCGGTGATGCCGATCGGCTTCCCGAGGGCGAGGCCGATGGCAACGCCGAGGGCCACCGGGCTCGTGACGCTCTGGAAGAGGCTCTCCTCGCCACCGATGAACCGGACCCCTGCGTTTGCGAGGGCGAAGAGTGGCACGATCACGAAGGAGCTCCACGGGTGCAGTGTCTGCTCGAGCCGGTCGAGCGGTGACACCGACGCAACTGCGACCTGCGCAAGCTCCAACGCGTCGCGGTCGAGGCGTTCCGCGGCGTATGGCGATGCACGGTTCCTGTCCCATCGGCCGAGCACCTGCTCAGCCTTGTGGCGGAACTCGTCGTCCGTGTATCGGGGGCGCACCGGCGTCATGAGCCCGATGATCACGCCCGCGATCGTCGCATGGATCCCTGACTCGAGAAACCCATACCAGACGACGATGCCGATGAGGACGTAGATGAAGATGTTCTGTATCCCGACCCGGCGAGCGGTGTAGATCACCACGAGTCCTGTTGCGGCGACGGTGAGTGCGACGAAGTCGAGCTTCGCGGTGTAGAACAGGGCGATCACCACGATCGCGCCGACGTCGTCCACGATCGCAAGGGCGAGGAGGAACAGCTTCGCGCCGATCGAGACCCTCGTACCGAGGAGGGCGACGACCCCGACCGAGAACGCGATGTCGGTTGCCATCGGGATTCCCCACCCCCCGAGGGCGTCGGGCTCGCTGCCGGCGACGAAGGTCACGAAGATCAGGGCAGGGACGATCATGCCGCCGAGGGCTGCCAAGATCGGGAGGGACGCCTTCCTCAGCGAGTTGAGTTCTCCGACGACGAGCTCCCGCTTGATCTCGAGCCCGACGACGAAGAAGAAGATCGCCATGAGACCGTCATTGATGAGGTGCTTGAACGTCTCGTCGATGTGGACGATCCAGCCGCTGATCACGATACGGGAATCGAAGAGATCGAAGTATGCGTCCGAGTATGGGGAGTTCGCCCACACGAGTGCAATCAGCGCCGCGATGAGGAGCACGATGCCACCCGCCGCCTCGATGCGGGTGAACTCGATGACTGGGCGGATGAAGCGGGCGGGGAGCACTCGCGAAGAGTTGAGCCACGTCTCGTGGATCTTCTCCTGGGGAGGAGGAGCCATAGGCGCGCGAGACTAGCGACATTGGCTGTCGTCCCGGATTCCGATAGCCGTACCATCGCCCCTCGGAGGAACCCGCGTGGCAATCGACATCATCAGGCTCGTTGCCGGTCTCATCGTCCTGATCGTGGCAGCGGACCGCCTCGTGATCTCAGCAGTGCGTGTCGCGAGGCTGCTGAATGTCTCCGTCGTGATCATTGGGGCTGTGATCGTCGGGTTCGGGACGAGCATTCCGGAGTTCGTGGTGTCGGGACTCGCCGCAAGCCAGGGGAACACCTCGCTTGCGATGAGCAATGTGGTCGCCTCGAACACGGCGAACGTCGGCGTCGTCCTCGGCCTGTCCGCGTTGGTGGCGACGGTGTCGACGAAGCACCGGGTCATTCGCCGCGAGGGCCTCCTGATGTTCGTGAGCGTCGCCGTCCTCGCTGTGATGCTGGCAGGTGGCTACGCAGGGCGCCTCGAGGGAGTCGCCCTCGTCGTGGGCATGGTGCTGGCGTTGGGTCTGCTCGTCCGCTGGTCACGTGACGACCCTGAGGCCGTCGCGGAGGACCTCGAGGACATCGACTCGGACGGCAGGGGTGTCGCCGTCGAGGTCATCTACGGTGTCCTCGCGCTGGCGGCGACCGTCGTCGCAGGTCAGCAGCTCCTGCTCGGCGTCGAGGGCATCGGAAGGGAACTCGGCTTCTCGATGGTGTTCATGGGCATGATCACGGGGGTTGGCACCAGCCTTCCCGAGCTCTCAGCCGCGTTGGCCGGCGCGCGGCGCGGCCATTCGGATCTCGTCCTCGGCAACGTGCTCGGCTCGAACATCTTCAACTCACTCGGCGTCGCAGGCGTGGCGGCCATCATCGGGCCGGGCTCGCTGATCGGCGTGTCGTGGATCCTGATCGGGCTGATGCTCACCGTTGCGGCGATCGCCGGTATCTTCGCGTTCACGGGTCAGGTGATCACCCGGATCGAAGGGTTGGTCCTGATCAGCATGTTCGTCCTCTACGTCCTCGCCTCGCTGTGACACCCTCGAACGAGGCCGTCATCGCCGCGCTCCGCCAACTCGTCGCGTTCACCCAGCTCGAGGATGGCCAGAGCCAGTCGTTCCGAACGAGGGCGTACGAGAAGGCGATCGACGCAATCGCCATGCGTAGCGAGGCCGTTGCAGGCCTGAGCCTCGGAGAGCTCACAGCGATCGAGGGTGTCGGCGACTCGACCGCACGCAAGATCATCGAGTTCCGCGAGAACGGCTCGATCGCCAAGGTCGAGCGGCTCAAGGAGCGCTTCCCCGTTTCGATGCTCGAGCTCATGCGTGTCCCTGGTCTCGGCCCGAAGACCGTCCTCGCCCTGCAGTCGCACCTCGGCGTCACCGACGTCGAAGGCCTCCGGCATGCGATCGAGACCGAGCAGCTTCGCACGCTCCCCGGCCTGGGTTCGAAGTCCGAGGCGAAGATCGCCGAAGCGATCCAGCTGCTCGGGATCCACTCGGACGAGACGCGAACACCGATCTTCGACGCGATGCAGATCGCCCGGCGCGTGATCGGCGACTTGGAGGCCCTTGAACTGTGCTCGGACATCGGGTACGCGGGAAGCCTCCGCAGGCTCGAGGAGACGATCGGCGACATCGACATCCTCGCCGTGTCCGGTGAACCACAGGCGGTGCTCGATGCGTTCGTGGCCCTCCCCGGAGTCACGACCGTCATGGGCGCCGGTTCGACGAAGGCATCGGTCGTCATGGATGACGTGATGCAGGTCGACCTGAGGGTGGTCGACGAGGAGTCGTTCGGAGCCGCGCTCGTGTACTTCACGGGCTCGAAGTCCCACAACATCGAGTTGCGGCAGCGTGCGATGGCGCGCGGTTGGACCCTGAACGAGTACGCGCTTTCGGTCGTGGATGACGACACCACCATCGCGTCCAGGACGGAGGAGGATGTCTACGCCGCTCTCGACCTGCCGTGGATCACCCCGGAGGTGCGGGAGGGTGCAGGCGAGGTCTCAGCCGCCGCGAGCGGGACGCTTCCGGCGCCCCTCGAGATCGCTGACCTGCGTGGCGACCTGCACGTCCACACGACCTGGTCAGGCGATGGGCGCTCGACCATGGGCGACATGCTCGATGCCGTCGCTGCGCTCGGCATGGAGTATGTCGCGTTGACGGACCATGCCGAGAACCTCAGGATGAACGGCTTGTCGAGGGAGCGGGTCCTCGAGGAGCTGGAGGAGATCAGGCGCCATCGGGATCGCTTGCCCGATCTCACGATCCTCCACGGTGCGGAGCTCAACATAGGGCCGGACGGATCGATCGATTACGATCCCGAGTTCCTCGAGACGTTCGAGTTCGGCGTCGCCTCGATCCACTCCCACTTCGACCTCTCGCAGGCAGATCAGACCGACCGACTGCTCACCGCCATCGCGAATCCTGCCGTGAACGCCATCGGGCACCCATCGGGACGCAAGATCGGGCGGCGTCCCGGTGCCGTGTTCGATGCAGACGCGGTATTCGAAGCGGCGGCTGAGACCGGAACGGCCATCGAGATCAACAGCCACCTCCACCGACTGGATCTCCCGGCACCCCTGATCCGCTCGGCGCTTCGCCACAGCGGCCTCATGTTCGCGGTCTCCACGGATGCCCACCACGTGTCCGAGCTCGGGAACATCCGGTGGGGAGTCGCCCAGGCGAGGAAGGGCTGGGTGCCGAAGGACCGGGTCCTGAACTCCTTAACGATGGCTGAATTCAGGACCTTTGTGACGGCGAAGCGTGAACGCTGAGCCCCGCATCGGGTTCAATACACCCATGGACGAAGGAACACTCCTCGCAGCGGCACGACGGCGGTCCGGGTGGGCCGGAGTCGCAGGCGTCGGTGTCGGCCTCGGCCTCACCGAGCTGTTCGCGGGGCTTTGGGTATCGGTGCCGTCGGCGATCTCGTCGATCGGGTCGTTCGTGATCGACATTTCGCCGTCATGGCTCAAGAACTTCGCGATCTCTGCGTTCGGAACTGCTGACAAGGCGGTGCTCGCGATCGGCATCGTCGTGGTGTCGCTCCTGATCGGTTGGTTCGTCGGGAAGGCCTCGACCACGAACCCGGTGCCGATGGTCGTCGCGTTCTCGGTTGCCGGAGCCGTTGGGATCGTGGCCCAGCTCGCCGACCCGAACGCATCGACGGCCCCGGTGGTGGCCGCCACCCTGATCGCCATGGGAGCGGGGCTCTTCACCTGGTACGGCATCGTGCAGTGGACGAGCCCAGCGTCATCGGACGAGGTCGCCGACGTCCCGTACGACATGGGGCGTCGGAGGCTGATGGTCGCGCTCGCCGGAGCAGCGACGGTGTCCGTCGTCACGATCGCCATCGGCCGGTCTCGGCTCCGGTCGCGCGCAGAGGCTCAGCGTGCGGCGCTCGAGCTTCCCGAGCCCGTCGAGCGTCAGGCCGAGCCGCGACCCGAGAACGACTTCGATCTGGCGGGCCTCACGCCGATCGTGATCTCGAATGCCACGTTCTACCGGATCGACACGGCCCTTGTCGTGCCGAGCGTCGACCCATCGGAGTGGTCACTGAGGATCGTCGGCATGGTCGATCGCGAGGTCGAGATCTCCTACGCCGAGCTGGCGGAGATGCCCCTCGTCGAGCGCTACGTCACCCTCTCGTGCGTCTCGAACGAGGTTGGTGATCGATTGGTGGGAAATGCCCTGTGGACCGGCGTTGCGCTCCGCGACCTCCTCGACATGGCAGGGATCCGCGACGGCGCCGACCAGATCGTCGGCCGCTCGGTGGACGGGTGGACGGCGGGGTTCCCGACCGAGGCGGCCTTCGACGGACGCGATGCGCTCGTGGCCATCGGGATGAACCGCGAGGTCCTTCCCGCCGTCCATGGCTTCCCAGCGCGACTGGTCGTGCCGGGCCTGTACGGGTACGTGTCCGCCACGAAGTGGCTCCAGGAGATCGAGCTGACGACGTGGGATGCCTTCGACGGATACTGGATCAGCCGCAACTGGTCCAAGGAGGGTCCGATCAAGACCCAGTCCCGGATCGATCGACCGCGAAGCAGGGATGCCCTCCCGGTCGGGGAGTACGCGATGGCGGGCGTCGCGTGGGCACCCACGAAGGGCATCGACAGGGTCGAGCTCTCCATCGATGAGGGTCCATGGATCGAGGCCGAGCTCTCGGTGCCCCTGTCCGGCGACGCGTGGGTGCAGTGGAAGCGGGATGTCGATCTCGAGCCGGGCGACCACGCGGTGCGGGTCCGTGCGACCGACGGAACAGGCTTCACGCAGCCAGGCGATCCGGTTCCCCCCCAGCCGGACGGTGCCGAGGGATGGCACACCGTCCGATTCACCGTCAACGCCTGAGAACCTGGATTCCGGTACCACCGGTTCCACCCCAACGCTCACTACCGGGTGAGCATCACGGCGTGAGGATGAGGACTGCCGAGGCATCGGCGTCGATGTCGCTTCGTTCCCACAGGAAGGGGACGGTCTCGCCGGCGAGCCACAGCGGGATCATGTCGTCGTAGTGCGGATGGTCGGTATGGCCCGATTGGCCGGTTGCGTGGATCGCCCGCGAGTTCGAGAGATCCCCGAGATCGACGAGCATTCGCAGCGACGGATGCCAGTCGACCTCGTAGCCCTCGGCGGCATCCCATCCCACGGCGTTGGGAACGGACTTCGATCCGCTCACCGGATAGGGTCCGCGGTTGAATCGATCCTCGATGAGGCCGATGCCCGAGTCGCCGAGCGTCTGGTTGCGGAACGTGATCGTGTGGATGTCTCCCCATTCCCAGGTCCCGACATCGGGTCCGAGGGTCGATGCGAGCTCTGCGACGGCATCGTCGAAGGCAGCAGCGAGGATCATGTCCCGTGTCTCGGTCTCCGCCGTCGCCACGTCGTCCCAGAACGGGTCGTCCGGATCGTCGACGAGGTTCCGTACGACCTCGAACCAACGTTCCCCTCCCGAGGGCCGGAAGTCCTCGGGCACCTCGTCGTGGAACGTCAGGGCAAGGAGGTGACGCCATGTGGCATTCCAGACGGCTGCACCGGAGCTGCCTGCGAAGTTCTGGAGGTCCCATGAGACGAGGGCATCGAGGGCTCCGACGGTTGTGTCGTCGAGTGACGGCGCCGAGGCGGATCTCGTCCCGACCGCAGCGACGACGAAGGGACGCAGGTAGGAGGCGCTCAGGTCGTAGCTGTCGTACTGGATGATCCCATGTGCATCGAGCGGAATGCCGGGGTTCGACGTCACGAGGTCGACGATCCTGCGAGCCCTGTAGCCGCGGGACCAGTCCTGTGTGATGAGGAAGCCGTACGAATCGTCGATGACGGCGTTGTTCGCCGTGACGATCCACCCGGAATCGGGATTGTAGGTCCATGGGAGGTCATCGAACGGGATGAAGCCGGCCCATTCGTACTCACCGGTCCATCCGGGCACCGGGTAGGTGCCGTCCCCGGACGTGCGGATCGGGACGTTTCCCGGCATCTGATAGCCGATGTTGCCCTCCCTATCCGCGTACAGCAGGTTCTGCGCAGGTACGTTGAACGATCGGGCCGCCTCTCGGAACTCATCGAAGTTCGAAGCGACGTTGATCCGCAGGAGAGGTCCTGCAATCGACGGGACGTCGTCGAGACCCGTCCATCGCAGGGCGATCGCATACGGTTCCGGCCGCTCGACGCCTGACATGTCGAAGTCCTCGAGCGGCCCGTACGAGTCGGAGATGATCGGCCCGTGGATGGTCGAACGAACGGTGACCTCGACCGGGTCGCCGCCCCCGACCGATATGGTCTCGGTGCGGACATCCATGTCGAGCCACTCCCCCCGGTACTCGTACTGCGTCGGATCGTCAGGGTTGATCTTCTCGATGTAGAGGTCCTGCACATCGGGGCCGGTGTTCGTGACACCCCATGCGATGTGCGCGTTGTGGCCGATGACGACGCCGGGAACACCGGGGAATCCGAATCCCACGACGTCGAACGGGCACTCGGGTCCGACCTCGCGACAGTGCAGGCCGACCTGATACCAGATCGACGGCATCTGGGCCGCGAGGTGGGGGTCGTTCACCAGGAACGGTGCTCCGGTCGGGGTGTGCCGACCCGACACGGCCCACGAGTTCGACCCGATGCCGGTATCGGATCCTCCGCCGGTCACCTCCTGGAGGGCGCGAACAGCTCCCAGAGCCGCTTCGAGACCGGGCAGTGCACCGTCGGGAATCGACAGGACCGCTTCCCTGGCGGTTGGGGACCCCGTGGCGTCGGGGATGATGAAGGGGTGCCGATCTCCCGGATATGGGGGGAACAGCTGGGCGACGCGCTCGGCGGGCATCGAACCGAGGGCCATGGCACGTTCGATCTCGTTCTCCAGGTTCCCACCGAGATCCCATGACATCACCTTCCCCCACGCCAGGGATTGGGGCGCCGTCCAGGGTTCCGGTTCGTACGCGCGGTTGAGCAGGTCGATGATGGTGTACTCGAAGCCGAGCTCTGCAGGCGATCGTTGCGAGATGTATGCGTTGACGCCGAGCGCGTAGGCGTCGAGGATCGACCTCACATCGTCCGTCTCGGCTGCGTACTGTCGCTCCGCGAGAGCGCCCCATCCGAGTGTCCGCAAGAACGTGTCCGTCTCGACCTGGCTCGAACCGAACATCTCCGCGAGCCTGCCGGAGGAGATGTGACGCCAGAAGTCCATCTGGAAGAAGCGGTCCTGGGCGTGCACGAACCCCTGGGCGAGGAAGAGATCCTCGACGGTGTCGGCATAGATGTGGGGTACCCCCATCGAGTCCCTGATGACCTCGACCCCACTGCTGAGGCCTTCGATCCGGATGGTTCCCTCGGCCTGGGGGAATGCCCTGCGCACCGAGAAACGCGTGAACAGGACGAGGATGAGCATCGCGACGATCACGATCACGAACAGCCCCCACGCGACTCGTCGCGGCCAGCGTCGAGCCGCTGACCTGGCATCCTCGGTGACCGGTGGCGCGGTGGGTGTACTTCATGCGGCGCCAGCGTACCTGTCGCGTCGACACCGTGGCCGACGTATGCTCGAAGCATGGAGTCGAACGAATCGGACCTTGCAGAGCCCCTGACCCCGGAGATCGTGCCACCGGAGG
>JAWOGV010000249.1:0-5491 GCA_046496605.1 Acidimicrobiia bacterium
GTCATGGGATGGACTGTAGGGCGGTCAGCCCGATGGGATCCGGGGCAGATCCCATCGGGCCACTCCGTTACACGGTTCAGTCGGAGTCGAGGGAGTCGTCCGAGTCCATCGAGTCGTCCGAGTCCATCGAGTCGTCCGAGTCGTCCGAGTCGTCGGAGTCGTCCGAGTCGTCCGAGTCCATCGAGTCGTCCGAGTCGATCGAGTCCATGTACGTGGCCGAGTTGGTGTCGTCCGAGTCGAGTGAGTCCATCGATTCGAACGAGTTGTCACCGAAGGGTCCGTACGTCGGTCCCGGAACGATCTCGAAGGTCGGCTGATTCGTCGAGGTGATCAGGCTGACATCGACGCCACGCTGATCCGCTATCTCGATGGCCGGAGGTGCGCTCGGCTGGTCGTTCCCCGGGCTCGCCATCGCGACGCCGGTGATCCCGAGGGCGACGACGGTGGATGCGGTTGCCATCACCTTCCAGTTCGTGAGGATCTGGTCCTTGGTTTGCATGTCTGCCTCCTACTGTTGTTCTCTATGTTCGGATACCGACGTGAGGCATCCGTGAGTTGGTGATGAGACTTTTCTCACGACCGGGAAGCCCTTCATCGAGGATCCGGGTCGCGAACGCGATCCGGGCTCTCGTTTCTCGCTCCCAGTCCGGGCTCTGAACACGGAAGGGTCCCGTTGCCAGGCCGAGCACGACCGATGCCGCTCGACGCAACGTTTCCTCGGCGCTGTGCGTGTCGCCCCATATCGACGCGAGGCGATGGGCGAATGAGAGGATTCGATCCGCTTGGCTCGAGTCCTCCGAGAGCAGGGCGAGATGGCCGAGCATGGTCGCTGCATCGTCGCCCCGACGTCCCCACCCGAAGGTGTCCACGTCGACGAATCCGGTCACTGCTCCGTCACGGACGAGCACCTGGGCTTCGTAGAAGTCGCCGTGGGACGGTGTCGATGGATCCTCCGTTTCGGGTCCGATCCGGGAAACGATGGCATCGATATGGCCCGACTCGTCGGGTACCAGCCGTCTCAGGAGCGAGGTGGCGTGTCCGAGGCGATCGATCGGCGAGGTACACACTGCGTCGAGCTCAGGCGCGGGGAGGTCGTACGCCAATCCGACGATCGCTGACGGGTCGGGAAGAGCGAGGTCCGGGTTCCGGAGCACGGCGCGGAGGCTCTCGCCTGGAACCGGGGGCAGGATCAACAGCCCGAGGTCGGGATCGAAGCCGATGCTGTCAGGGACCGGGGCGTGAGCGGACAGGTGGCGATGGAGTCGGTGGAGTTCGGCGACGGATCCGGGAGGCACGACCTTGACGAAGAGGGTGCGCCTCGCCGATCGAACCTCGACGACGGCTCTGCGCGCAGGCCGATATGCGACCAGCCTCGTCCGCACGTCGGTGTCGGGATGCCCGAGGCGGTCGAGCACACCTCCAACCGTCGAAGGATCCAATGCCGACGTCAGGCCGGGGAGCACCGGATCGTGGGGAACCACCCAGATTCCGACGGATGCGTCGAGGCCCTCGATGACGAGGGCTCCATCGGGAATGGAACCGACCGAAGCCACGACATCCCGTCTCCCTGCGAGGTCCCCTCCGATACCGTCGACCCGGAACCGGACGATGAGGCGGCTCCCGGGGGACCACGTGATCTGAACACGGGAGCACTGGTCGATGGTGGAGCCCGCAGACGCGTACGCAGCGACCATCGGCTCCGGTGGCAGCGTTCCCATGAGGGTGTCGAAACCCGCGAGCGATTCGTCGGACAGACGCGAAACAGAGGCGTTCCCAGGCATCGTTCGAGGTTGGCCGGAGTTCGTGAGACCTTCGTGAGCGCCCCATGAGAGTCTTCTCACGTTTGTGGCGTCCCTGGTGGCGCGGTTCGTGTCCCGCCGGAGACCGAAGAGGTGCTACATCGCGTCGAACGCGGCAGCGAGCCGAAGGTCCCTGCTCGTGAGGGCACCCTCGGAGTGGGTCGAGAGGGCGACCGTCACCTTGTTCCACCGGATGTCGATGTCGGGGTGGTGATCATCCACCTCGGAGGCGAGCGCCACTCGGGTCACGAACCCCATCGCCTCGCTGAAATCCGAGAAGACGAACGTCCGGGTGATCGTCTCGCCGTCGAGGGACCACTCGCCGTGTTCCGCCAGGAAGTCTCGGCGCTGGTCGGCGGTGAGATCGGAAGCCATGAACCCAATGTAGCAACACCCAGACCCGGGTCCGACGCGCAATCCTCGGATCGCATCCACCTGTGCCCTGGTGATCCGCGGCGATGTCGGTGGCCGTCGGTAGCCTGCGGGTACGGCGAGCGGGGACGAGGACATGGCATTGCGAAGCGATCAGGGGATCGTGTTGCGGGGGTATCCCTTCGGGGAGTCCCATCGTGTTGTCGTGCTCCTGAGCCCGAACCACGGCAAGGTCCGAACCGTCGCGAAGGGTGTCCGCAAGACCAGGAGCAGGTTCGGTGGACGGCTCGAACCGTTCACCCATGTCGACGTGGTGCTCTATGAGGGCACGAACCTCGACACGATCACGCAGGTGTCGATCATCAACGCGTTCGCGCACCTTCGGAACGACCTCGATCGCGTGCTCGCCGCTGGGACGATGATCGAGGTCGTCGATGCCGTGGCACAGGAGGACGAGCCCTCCCAACGCTTGTTCCTCCTCCTGCACAGGGGCCTTTCGGTCCTCGACGCAGCTCCCCCCCATCCCGATCTGGTCACGTCCTTCCTGTTGAAGGCTGCCGACATCATCGGTGTCGCGCCCGCCCTGTCGTCATGTGCCGGTTGCGGTAGACCCGATGCGCTGACCCGGTTCAGCTTCGCTGCCGGAGGATCCCTGTGTGATGACTGCAGGACGCCGGGTGCCTATGCCCTGCGCGAGGGACTCGTGCCGTACCTCGCCACTCTCGCCGCGAGCGATCTGTCCAACCTTCCCGACACCGATCGGTCGTTCTCGCGTGAGGCGCTCGGTGTCACCAAACGGTTCGTCGAGTACCACCTCGAACGGGAGCTCGGGAGCATGGCGATGCTCGATGGCTGACGTGGGGCAGCCCGTCGGTCCCCGCCATGTCGCGATCATCATGGATGGCAACGGCCGGTGGGCGAATGCACGTGGCCTCCACCGCACGCAGGGCCACGCGGCCGGAGAACCCGCCCTCTTCGACGTGGTCCATGGCGCCATCGACCTCGGAATCGAATGGCTGACCGTCTACACCTTCTCGACCGAGAACTGGAGTCGTGACGAGTACGAGGTGTCGTTTCTCATGGACTTCAACGTGGACCTCCTCGAACGCAGGCGGGACGAACTCAACGACCTCGGCGTGCGCGTCCTGTTCATGGGCGACCTCGACGACGACCGTATCCCTCCCGTCCTCCTCGAACGGATTCGCGATGCCGAGGAACTCACGAAGGACAACACCACGATGTCGATGGTGTTCGCATTCAACTACGGGGGGAGGATCGAGATCCTCGCTGCCATGCGAGCCATCGCCGAGGAGGTCGCCTCGGGCGAGATCCTCCCCGCCGGCATCGATCTGGGCACCATCGGCCGTCATCTCTACATCCCCGAGATGCCAGACCCCGATCTCGTCATCCGTACCAGCGGCGAGCAACGCACGTCGAACTACCTGTTGTGGCAAGCCGCATACAGTGAGTACGTGTTCACGCCGGTGCTGTGGCCCGACTTCGACCGTGTGGAACTCGCACGGTGCATCGATGAGTTCAGGGGGCGGGACCGCCGCTTCGGTGGCGCTGTCGATGGGTCCTTGGAAGGTACGCCGCAGTAGCATCCGTGGCCGCCGATCCGGGATCATGCACGCATGCCAGCCGACTTCGAGACCATCGTGAACCTGTCCAAGCGACGCGGTTTCGTATTCCAGTCCTCCGAGATCTACGGGGGGCTGCGGTCTGCATACGACTACGGACCCCTCGGCGTCGAGTTGTTGCGAAACGTCAAGGAACAGTGGTGGCGATCGACCGTCCGGATGCGCGACGACGTTGTCGGCATCGACTCCGCGATCCTGCAATCTCCCGAGGTGTGGGTCGCGTCGGGGCACGTCTCGTCGTTCTCCGATCCGCTCGTGGAGTGCCGGGAATGCAATGCCAGGCACCGCCTCGACAAACTCGATGACCCTGACCGGTGCCCCGCATGCGGGAACTCGGGCACCTTCACCGAGCCGAAACAGTTCAACCTCATGTTCAAGACCCACATGGGGCCGGTCGAGTCGGATGACAACGCGGTGTACCTGCGCCCCGAGACGGCTCAGGGCATCTTCATCAACTTCGAGAACGTCCGAAGGACGGCCCGCATGAAGCTCCCCTTCGGGATCGCACAGATCGGCAAGTCGTTCCGGAACGAGATCACGCCGGGTCAGTTCGTGTTCCGCACCAGGGAGTTCGAGCAGATGGAGATGGAGTACTTCGTCCACCCGGACGATGCCGCGGCGACCTTCGATGAGTGGGTGGAAACCCGCCACAGGTGGTACATCGACCTCGGGATGAACCCAGAGAACCTGCGGCTGCGCGCCCATGAACCCGACGAGCTCGCGCACTATGCCGCAGGGACGTACGACGTCGAGTACCGCTTCCCGTGGGGTTGGGACGAACTGGAGGGGATTGCGAACCGAACGGACTTCGACCTGAAGGCCCACATGGAGCGCTCCGGTGAGGACCTCACGTACTTCGACCAGGAGACGAATGAACGGTTCGTCCCGTACGTCATCGAGCCGGCCGCCGGCGCAACGCGCACGACGTTCGCCTTCCTCATCGACGCCTACACCGAGGAGGAGGTCAACGGCGAGTCACGGACCGTGCTCAAACTCGACTCGCGGCTCGCTCCGATCAAGGTGGCGGTCCTTCCCCTCTCCAAGAAGCCCGATCTGATCGCCACGACCGAGCGTGTCGCGTCGATGATTCGTGACCGGTGGCAGATCGAGGTCGACACGACCCAGTCGATCGGGCGCCGCTACCGGCGCCAGGACGAGATCGGGACCCCGTTGTGCGTGACGGTCGACTTCGACTCCCTCGACGACGCCCAGGTCACGGTTCGTGACCGCGACACGATGGCCCAGGACCGCATTCCCATCGAGAACCTCCCGGCGTACCTCGCCGACCGGTTACCCCTCTGAAGCGTCGAGCGGGGGAACGCGACCGTCGAAATAGGTTGCGAGGACGACGATGGTCCTGCTGTGTCCGGGGGCGACTCGACGAATCTGGTCGAGGAGCTCGCCCAAGTGACCCGAGGACCGGGCCCTGACCGTGAGAAGCAGGTCGAACTCGCCGGTCACGGCATAGCAGTTCTGGATCTCGGGAATGGCCCGGAGCTCTTCTGCGACGTCAGCGAGCCCCTTGTCCCTCGGTGCCTCGACGGATATCAGTGCCGTGACGGGAAGGCCGACGGCTTCCCAGTCGACGCGAACGCGGGTTCCCGTGATGATGCCGCGATCGGTGAGGCGTCGGACCCGCTGGTGGACGGTCGTCGTGGCGACTCCGGACAGCTCCGCGAT
>JAWOGV010000062.1:0-14653 GCA_046496605.1 Acidimicrobiia bacterium
TCTCCGATGCGGGCTACGGGGCGTCCAAGGATGCGGTGGCCGACGCCGTGATCGAGGACCTCGCGCGGCTGTCGGACGCGTTCGGGCGTGTCGCCGACGGCGACGTTCGCAGCGTCCTGCGGGAATCGGGAAAGCGGGCCCGCGACCTCGCATCGGAGTCGATGGCGGGAATCCGGCTTTCCCTGGGAATCACGAGTCCATAGCCCTTCGCGGTGAGCACAGGGACGTGTCGCACGGAACCGGCAGCCGACTACGCTCGGACAGACGCTGACGCCATTGGGAGGTTCTCTCGTGGAAATCGAGATCGGAAGAGCGAAGTCGGGTCGGCGGGCCTGGGGGTTCGACGACATCGCGATCGTCCCCTCGAGGCGAACGAGGGATCCCGAGGATGTCGATCTCACATGGGAGCTCGACGCATTCAGCTTCGACCTCCCGATGATGGCCTCAGGCATGGACTCCGCGGTCACACCCGCCACGGCCATCGAGGTCGGACGGCTCGGCGGCCTCGCCTGCCTCAACCTCGAAGGGCTCTGGACCCGCTACGAGGATCCGATTCCCGTGTACGAGGAGATCGCCGAACTCGACAAGGAGAAGGCGACGCGACGCATGCAGGAGATGTATGCAGCTCCTGTCATTCCTGACCTGATCACCGAGCGGATCAAGGAGATCAAGCGCGCCGGAGTCGTGACATGCGGCAGCCTGACGCCACCCACCGTGGCGAAGTACATCGATGCTGCGAAGGCGGGCGGCCTCGACGTCCTCGTCATCCAGGGAACCGTCGTGTCGGCGGAGCACGTCTCGTCCAGGGAGGAGCCCCTCGACCTGTACCGGTTCATCCGCGAGGTCGACATGCCTGTCATCGTCGGGGGCTGCGCGAGCTTCTCAGGTGCCCTCCACCTGATGCGCACCGGAGCGGTGGGTGTGCTCGTCGGGGTCGGTCCGGGGGCTGCATGCACGACACGGGGCGTTCTCGGCATCGGTGTTCCCCAGGCAACGGCGATTGCAGATGCTGCAGGGGCACGTTCGGCGTACCTCGAGGAGACGGGCCGTTACGTCCACGTCATCGCCGATGGCGGGATGCGCACGGGCGGTGACGTGTCGAAGGCCATTGCGTGCGGAGCGGATGCCGTGATGCTCGGCTCACCCATGGCTGCCGCCGAGGAGTCCCCATCGGGTGGTTTCCATTGGGGTATGGCGACCTTCCATCCGACGCTTCCGAGGGGGTCGAGGGTGCACGTCGGCAGACTCGGGACCATCGAGGAGATCCTCCTCGGCCCTGCCCACGAGAACGATGGACGGCGGAACCTCTTCGGCGGACTCCGCGGTTCGATGGCGACGACCGGGTACGCCACGGTGAAGGAGTTCCAGAAGGCCGAGGTCATGGTCGCACCCGCCCTCCAGACCGAGGGCAAGCAGCTCCAGCGTTCCCAGGGCGTGGGGATGGGCTGATGGCGGTTGCGACCGCCTCGGGACATGCATCCGAAGGGGACTTCGACCGGGTCCTCGTGGTCGACTTCGGCGCCCAGTATGCGCAACTGATCGCCCGCCGCGTCCGCGAGGCGCGCGTCTTCTCCGAGATCGTCCCGCGTGACATCACAGCGCAGGACATCCGGGCGAAGGCGCCGGTCGGCATCATCCTGTCGGGAGGGCCCGCCTCGGTGTACGCCGACGATGCGTACGACCTCGACCCCGACATCCTCACGCTGGGCATCCCCGTCCTCGGCATCTGTTACGGCCACCAGGTGCTCGCCAAGACCCTCGGCGGAACCGTGTCGAACACGGGGAGGTCCGAGTTCGGGCCTGCCGACCTGACCGTCCTCGATGATGGCTCCGCTCTCTTCGTCGGACAACCTCCTGCGCAGCAGGTCTGGATGAGCCACAACGACGCCGTGTCGGTCGCCCCCGCAGGGTTCACGGTCACGGCATCCACCCCGGACGCCCCGGTTGCGGCCATGGAGTCGGCGGACCAACGGTTCTACGGCGTCCAGTTCCATCCCGAGGTGCGCCACACCGACCACGGGCAGCGCATCCTCGAGGCGTTCCTGTGGCAGGTGTGCGGAGCGAGGCCGACGTGGACACACGTCGGCATCATCGAGCAGTCCGTCGACGCCATCCGCGAGGCCGTCGGGGATGCAGTCGCCATTTGCGGCCTCTCCGGAGGCGTCGACTCGTCCGTTGCCGCTGCGATCGTCCACAAGGCGATCGGGGACCAGCTCGTGTGCGTCTTCGTGGATCACGGGCTCATGCGACACGGCGAGGGCGAACAGGTCGAGGACACGTTCCGTGAGCACTTCCGGATGAACCTGATCCACGTCAGGGCAGAGGAGCGGTTTCTCACCGCATTGTCGGGTGTCACCGATCCCGAGGAGAAGCGGAAGATCATCGGGGAGACGTTCATCAGGGTCTTCGAGGAGGTCGCCGACGGCATCGAGGGGGCGAACTACCTCGTCCAGGGCACCTTGTATCCCGATGTCATCGAGTCCGGCACGAAGGACGCGGCGAAGATCAAGAGCCACCACAACGTCGGGGGTCTGCCGGAAGACATGGCCTTCGAGCTCATCGAGCCGCTCCGTGACCTCTTCAAGGACGAGGTGAGGGGAATCGGGGAGGAGCTCGGCCTGCCGGATGAGATCGTGTGGCGCCAACCGTTCCCCGGTCCCGGGCTCGCCGTGCGCATCATCGGCGACGTGACGAAGGAGCGCCTCGACATCCTCCGAGCTGCCGACGCCATCGTGCTCGACGAGATCCGCAGGGCCGACCTGTATCGGGAGGTATGGCAGTCGTTCGGGGTGCTCCCCGCCATCAAGAGCGTGGGGGTCCAGGGGGATGGTCGTACGTATGCGTACCCGCTGATCCTGCGGGCAGTGACCAGCGACGACGCAATGACGGCGGACTGGGCGCGAATCCCCTACGACGTCCTGGCGAGGATCTCCTCACGCGTCATCAACGAGGTCCCCGGCATCAACAGGGTCGCATACGACATCTCCTCGAAGCCGCCTGCAACGATCGAGTGGGAGTAGCGTCCCGGCCGCCGCCAAAGGGGCTCACTCGGGGCTGAAGTGGGTTCCGATGGCCGACGGCGCGTCCCCGCGGACGAGGTTCCCCCAGCGCGGATGCCTGTCCCCCCACTCACGCAGCCAGTCGGCGTTCACGAGGACGAGTGCGAGGATCATGAGCACGAACGGCATGATCGGGAGCACCTGCGTGAGGTTCGGGAAGACACTCTGGAGATCGAGCGCCAGCCACTGGAGGAAACCGAACAGCAGGACGCCGACTGCGACGCGCAGCGGATGCCATCCACCGAAGATGACGATGGCGAGGGCGATCCACCCGAAGTTCCTCGTGTGTTGGAACGACCACCCCAGCTTGGCGTCGAGCGTGAAGGCCGCCCCCCCGATGCCCACGAGCGCGCCGCCGACGATCGTGTACCGATATCGCAGGCGGTTCACATGCAGACCCCTCGAGTGTGCGGCTTCCGGTCGCTCCCCGATGCCCTGGAGCGACAGTCCTTGACGCGTCCTGAACATGAACGCCCACGCTGCGACCACGACGACGAGGCTCGCATACACGACGATGTCGTGGCTGAAGAGCGCGCGACCGATGAACGGGAGGTCCGAGAGCACGGGGATGTCCATCGACGGCACCGCGACCTGGCCACCCGGCTTCCCCGTGTACGAGCTCCCGAGGAACGACGAGAGGGCGACGCCGAGCAACGCGAGGACGAACCCCACGGCGACCTGGTTGAGCCTGAGCGTGATGCTCGAGAACGCGACGATCAGGGCGAAGAGGGCCCCGACCACCGCCGCACCGGCGAAGCCAGCCCACGTGTTGTTGGTCTCGAACGCGATCACGAACCCTGCGAGGGCCGAGAGCATCAGGCTGCCCTCCAATGAGAGGTTGATGACTCCGCCCTTCTCGGTGATCGTCTCCCCGGTCGTCGCGAAGATCAGCGGTGCAGCGGCGGCGATGATGGTCGCAAGCGTGGCTTCCATCAGGCCAGCGCCTCCGGACCCGTATGGGCCTGTCCGATGTCGATGTCCGGTGGATCGGCACCGGCCCTCTGTTTCGTGCGGTACGACCGCATCCCCGAGGCGATGAGGGCGAACAGGACGAGCACGCCGACGAGCACGGCACCGAGGGCCGAGTCGACCTCGAGTCGGAGGGTCAGGGCGATGCTGCCAACCGCCACGATTGCGAAGAACGCCGAGATCGGCGCAATACGGGCAGCCCGGAACCCCGCGAGGAGGACCACGAGGATGCCGAGGAAGCCGTAACCGCCGGACACGGACGGGACCAGCTTGTGATGGAATCCCGTCGCCTGGATGGCACCTGCCAGCCCGGCGAGGGCGCCGCAGATCGCGAAGGCTCCGAGCATGTACCGGTTCGTGGGGATACCGAGCAGGTGCGCACTCTGGGTGTTGCGCCCGACCGCCTTGAGTTTGAGGCCGTACCGCGTGCCACGGAGCAGGAGCCACACCCCGAACAGGGCGAGGATGGTCAATCCGACGGCGACAGGGGAGAGGCGCGTGGTGCCGAGGGCGGGAAGCCAGGCATCCCTCGGGAAGGGTTCCGTCCCACTCGTCGAGGCGATGCCGGGGCGCGCCCACGGCCCGATGATGAGGTAGAGCGTCAGGCCGGTGGCGACGAAATTGAGTCCAAGCCCACCGAAGATCTCGTTGACCTTGCCCCTGGTCTTGAGGACGCCTGCGAGGAGCGCCCAGCCGATGCCGAACAGGACCCCGACGACGAGGGTCATCGGGACGAGGATGTACGACGGTGCGGCGACCTCGCGGGCGATCAGCGACGCGCCGATCGCTCCGAGAACGATCTGGCCCTCGACCCCGATGTTCCACAAACCGGCGGAGAACGTGACCACGAGCCCCGCGGCGGCAAGCGTGAGTGGAACCCACACCATGACCGTGTCGGAGATCTTGTCCGATGAGCCGACCGATCCCTGGATGATCAATCGGAACGCCTCGACCGGGTTCTCACCGACGAGCAGGACCAGCACCGCAGCAAAACCGAGCGCGACGATGAACGGGAGGAGGCCGATTGCCGCTCTGGCGATCCCGCTGGCGTCCTCCCCGGATCGCGCGGTCATCGAGGACCCCCGGATCCCGAATCGGTGGCACGGCCGCCGATCAGGTGGCCGATCTCGTCGATGTCGGTTGCCGAGGTCTCGAGCTCGGCGAGGACCCTTCCGGAGAAGAACACGAGGATCCGATCGCTGTATCGGAGCAGCTCGTCGAGATCTGATGAAGCGAAGATGATCGCAGTCCCTTCGGTGCGCCTCGCGAGCAACCTTCCCCAGACCCAGTCCGCGGACCCGATGTCGAGTCCCCGTGTCGGGTGTTCCATCAGGAGCAGTTCGAGCTCGCTCGGGAGCATCGCAAGGAGGAGACGCTGTTGATTCCCACCCGAGAGGGCTTCGACCGGCATCCCGTCTGTGCCCTTGATCGAGAAGTGATCGATGTGATCGCTCGCGACGGCCCTCGCATCATCCCAATCGATGAAGAGCCCCTTCCGGTTGCGATCCGCGAGCACGAAGTGCTCCGTGATCGACAGGCCCCCGACCAAACCCTCCTCGAGCCTTCCAGCGGGGAGGTACTGCATCCCCGCATCGAGATGGGCCCGGTAGCTCCTCGCGGTGAGGTCGGTTCCACCGAGTGTGACGCTGCCCGCCGACGGCTGTACGAGACCGCACATACCGCGGAGGAAGGTGCGTTGGCCGCTCCCCTCCATACCGGCCAAGCCGATCACCTCTCCCCGGCGAACCTCGAGGTCGATGCCCTCGAGGCGCAACAGGCGCTCCTCGATCGTCACGTCCCTGACCTCGAGCGTGGGAGGGCCGAGCGCAACGTCGGCGCGCTCGGACACCACGATGGACTCACCGAACATCATCGTGACGAGTTCGCTCGAGGGCACAGGCATCTCGGCGTCACCGACCACCCTTCCCTGTCGCATCACCGTGACCCGTTCACAGATCTCGGCCACCTCTTCGAGTTTGTGGGAGACGAAGATGACGCTCATGCCGTCCGCTGCGAGCTCGCGGAGGGTTGTGAAGAGCAGTGAGCGCTGGTCGGCGGAGATACCGGTTGTCGGCTCGTCCAGGATCAACACGTGAGCGCCCAACCACAACAGCCGTGTGATCTCGACCTGCTGCCGCTCACCCACGGTGAGCGTCCTGGCAGGCGCGTCGAGGTCGAACGTGAACCCGAAACGATCGCGAAGCTCGGTGATCGCCGAGCGAGAGGACCGGCGGTCGAGCAGGAAGGGCCCCGAGTCCGAGAGGAGGAAGTTGTCGAGAACCGAAAAGGGAAGGAACACCAGCGGGTCCTGGTGCAGCATTCCGATGCCCGCCTCGATGGCCTCGCTCGGGGACCCGACGTGGATCGTCACTCCGTCGAGGACGACTTCACCGGAGTCCGCGGCGTAGAAGCCCGACAGCACCTTCATCAGCGTCGACTTCCCCGCTCCGTTCTCACCGAGGAGACCGTGCAGGCTCCCCGTCGCGAAGCTCAGGTCGATTCCATCGTTGGCGCGTACCGAGCCGAAGTGCTTGTGGATGTCGCGGAGTTCGAGACTCATGGCCCTTCCATGAGCCTAGGCAATCGGCACGGACGCTGCCGGACATGGTGGGTGTGGGGGTGCCCCCGCCGGTGCCATGGCGCGAAGCGGGGAAGCCCTTCGACTTCCCCGCTTCCCGATCCCATGGGCGTCGTCAGCCGATCCCTCAGGAACTGCTCGCGCCAATGATGCCCTCGAGGAGCTGCTCCATGTACCAGATCTGCTGCGGCGTGGCCGTCTCACCCTCGGCGAGCCAGACGGAGCCATCCTGGTTGTTGATCGGTCCGGTCCAGAGGTTGATCGAGCCGTCGGCCAGCCCGGCGATGAAGGCATCAACCGCAGCCGCATTCTCCGCTGTCGCCCCTGGTCCCTGGACGTACCCGATGGCGGTCGTGTCCGGATTGTTCAGGTCCGACCAGTCAGGACCGAGCCACTGGAACGTGGCTTTGAACGTTCCATCGATGACGCTCTGGGCGATCTCGAGATACGAAGGACCCCAGTTGAACCACGGCGTGCCGAGGCACACCTCGGGTGCTCCATCGCACGCCCCGACGTAGTCGTAGGGAACCGCCCAGACGGTCTCTCCTGCGGCCGATCGCTGGCCGGCGACGACGAGCGCCTCTGTCGTGTCGATGCCACTGATGAGAACATCGGCACCTCCGTCGATGAAGTCGTTGGAAACGAGCGTTGGATCGAGGGTCACACCGGGGATGTTGAACCAGAACCCGATCCAGTTGACCGCAAAGGTCAGGTCGGCGACGTCATTCCCGAGAACCTCCGTCCAGCAGTGCTTGGCCCCGAGGTAGGCGGCGCTGACGAGACGCCGGGTCTCGTCGTTGATCAGCGGGCCCACGTAGCCGATGTTGCCGGTTTCCGTGGCCAGCGCCGCGCTGCAGCCGGCGATCATCTTTCCGTACTCCATCTCCCCCATCACGTTGCCGAGGTTCGCGAGGTCGGGCCGGAAGTCCCTTCCTTCCTCCCACGCATTGTCCCCGGAGGACCAGATCATCGGCACATCGGGGTTTTGCTCCGCAGCGAGGAGGGCGCCGTCCTTCATGTCGTCAGACGTCATGAAGATGAGCTGCGCGCCCTGTTCGATCATGTCACGGGCGACCTGGTCGACGGTCTGTTCCGGCCTGTCCGCCGGGTTCACCTTGTCGAGCACGATCATCGTCGCGCCGAGCTTCTCCTCGAGGTACTCGCCGGCTTCGCGGTGCGCCTGGCTCCACCCCCTGTCGTCCTGTGGCCCGACGAGGATCATGCCGAAGGTCAGGGGCTCCCCCGGCCCTTCGGTCGTTGTCGTGTCGGACCCGCCAGCCGTCGTCGTCGTGTCGGATGACGAATCGCCGCACGCGGCCACGACCATCATGATTGCGAGTAGACCGCCCAGCCAGATCAGGTGCTTCTTCATCGACCAACCTCCCACCCTTGTGTACGCGTCGTCGCCGGGGAGGCCGTCCTCAGGGAGGCGCAGCCCATCCCCTCAGATGTCAGCCTACTCGCGCGCGGGATACCAGTCATGTGCGGGGAGCCACATTCCGCGGTCTCGCACGCTCCCCCGGGTGGGAGCACCGTGGGGCATCGTTGACTAGTCATAACCCTCAAGCCGTGATGCCGTGGATCCGATATCGCACTGAGTAGTGCCTCGCCTCCAAGGTGTCCCATGGACTTCCAGAACGATCCAGAGCTCGACCGCCTGTTCAAGGATGAGCTCGACGAGCGCGCCGCCTCGCTCGCCCACGGCGCACATGCGATGGCAGCCGGAGAGCTGACATCCGAGCTCGCGGGTCGAATGCTCCGGGAGGGTCACACGATCAAGGGCACGGGGCGCGTGATGGGGTACGAGGGCATCGCCCGTGGAGGGGAGACATGCGAGCTCGTGTGGCGTTGGGTCCAGGCGGGCGACCTCGCTCCGTCCTCGATGCTCGCCCGCACGCTCGAACACCTCGCCCAGGCCATCCCTGCCGCTCTCGGCGGTGGTGAACACGACATCTCCGTGGCCATCGACACCGTTCGCGCCGTGATCGCCGATCCGGACCTCATAGCGCAGCTTCCCGAACCGCTCGACCTCGACGACGCGGCGTCACCGACGCCAACAGGAGGCGAGGTCGTCGAGCTGCACGTCGAGCCACTGCCGGTCGAGCATCCGTCCGACCCGTGGCCCGAGCTCGACACGGAGACGCCAGGCATCGCAGATGACAGCACCGTGGAACCCGTGAGCACGCCCGACGAGGCCGAGCCTGTGCGATCCGAGGAGATCGGGTCCCGCGACGCCGATGACGTCCCCGACGTCTCGGCGACACTCGACGAGATCGAGCGGTCGATCGTCGCCGAGGAGGAGCAGGGACGCAAGCCGACCATCGAACCCACCGTCGCTGACCGGGTCGAGGGAGCGTCGGGCCCCGTCGAAGCACCGGAGCGAGATGTCGAACCTGCCACCAGTGGCGGCGCGCTACCGGGATCCGATGTCGCCGACGACGATGGGCCACTCGTGTTCGAACCCGGACCGGATGGCAAGCTGCCAACACCGGTGATCACGTACGAGATCGTCAGTTCGGCCTTTGCGTCTTCCGCCTCATCGGCTGCCCACGCCCAGCTCGCGCCAGGCGTTCACGTACCGCCGAGTCTGTCCGTCGTCGAGCAAGCGACATCGGTCCTCGATCCGGATGCGGGAGCCGTGTACGACCTCGGGGGCCTCGTCGGCGCCGTCGAGACATGGGCAACGGAGGAGTCCGTCCCCGTCAATGCGGGAAGGCTCTTCAGGATGATCAACGACGTTGCCGCCCTGCGCATCGACCTCGAGTCGGCGATGAGTCAGGCGACCCACCTCCTCCAGGGTGCCCAGGGTATCTCGGCCGCGGCGATGGAGGGATCGCTCGAGTCGCTCGAGACCGTCCGCAGGGCGAGCGTGGACCTCGAAGGTGCCGCCCTCGGTCTCACGGCGACACCGCTCTCCGGAGTCACGTCGACGCTTCCACAGCTCACCAAGTACCTCTCCAAGAAGGTCCAGAGGGACGTGGATCTCGTCGTCGAGGGTGAGGAGACACCCGTCGATCGGCAGCTCGTCGACCGGATCGGTGAGGTGATTCGCCAGCTCGTCGTGAACGCGGTGGCCCATGGCATCGAGTCTCCTGTCGATCGGGCGGCCACGGGAAAGGCATCCCAGGGGCTCGTGACGGTCTCACTCAGCCGAAGCGCCGAGCATGTCCAGATCGTCGTGAGCGACGACGGAGCAGGAATCGACTGGAAGGCCGTCCGGGAGACCGCCATCGCGCGGGGTCTCGTGAGCGATGATCCGACCACGGAGGACCTGCGCAGCATCCTGTATTCGTCGGGGTTCTCGACCGATCCGGGCGTGACGGAGTTCACCGGGGACGGGGAGGGACTCGCACGCGTCACGGAAATCGTGGAGCAGGTGTTCGGAACGATGACGCTCGACTCCACACCCGGGCGTGGCACGAGCTTCGTCGTCACCATGCCTGCCCACCGTGCCCTCCAGAGCGCACAGATCTTCTCCGCCGGCGGTCGGTCATGGGGCATCCCCGCGTCCTCGGTGACGGATATCGTCGGTCTCCCCGACGTGTCCATCGTCGTGAACGAGCGTGGCAGCTTCATCGTGCGCGGCGACGATTCGATTCCGTACTCATCGTTCGCCACTGTCGTGGGACTCGACGTCGAGGGCCTGCCCTCCCGGGTGATGGTCATCCAGAGCCCGACGGGCCGCATCGCCCTCGCCGTGGACGACGTGTCGGATCTTCGTCAGGTGGCCACGAAGGACCTGAGCCCGCTGCTCAGCGGATCGTCATCCGTCGTGTCCGGGGTTGCCCTCCTGGGAGGTGACGAGACCGTGATGCTCGTCGACGCCGGTCGGCTGGCAGAAAAGATGCGCGACGTCGAGGTCCGACCCGCAGGACCCGTCCACTCGGTGCTCGTCGTCGACGACAGCCAGGGAGTCCGCCAGGTCGTCTCCGGAGTGCTTGCGTCCCATGGGTTCTCGACCCTGTCCGCGGGAAGTGTGTCGGATGCGCTGGCCGTGCTCGCGAAGCACAGCGTCGATGCCCTCGTCGTCGACTTCTCGATGCCGCGAGCCGACGGTGTTGCCCTCGTCCACATGGTGCGTCAGCGGTACGGGGACATTCCTGTTGTCATGCTCTCGGGGGTCGCATCGGCCGAGGACCGCACCCGTGCCGAGCGGGCGGGCGCCGACGCGTTCTTCGACAAGGCGGACTTCGCAAAGGGCGCCCTTGTCGACAAGCTCAGGGAGCTGATCGCGACCGAACCTGTGGACGCGAAAGCCGGAATGGCGAGCTGAGGACCGCTGATCGGCGCAGGTCGATGGTCGGTACACTCGCCTGGCATGTCCGAATCGCCCCTGTTCGCCTCCCTGAACCCGACCCAGCGCGAAGCCGTCGCTGCCACCGAGGGTCCTGTGCTCGTCGTCGCGGGCGCCGGCTCCGGCAAGACGCGCGTGTTGACCTATCGGATCGCCCACATGGTGCGCGACCTGGACGTATCCCCGTACGAGATCCTCGCCATCACCTTCACGAACAAGGCGGCCGGCGAGATGAAGCGCAGGGTCGAGATGCTCGTTGGACGGGTCGCACACGACATGTGGGTGTCGACCTTCCACTCCGCGTGTGTACGCATCCTGCGTCAGGAGGTCGGTCGGTTCGGATATCGGACCTCGTTCACGATCTACGACGAGGCCGACTCGAATCGACTGATCACGATGTGCATCAAGGACCTCGACCTCGACCCGAAACGCTTCCCGCCGCGACAGATCAAAGCAGCAATCTCGAAAGCGAAGAACGAGCTCGTCGACCACGAGACATTCGCCTCGCGTGACTCTGGCTACTACCACGAAAAGGCATCCGACATCTATCGGCTGTACCAACAGCGGTTGGTCGAGGCCTCCGCCCTCGATTTCGACGACATCCTCAAGCTCACCGTCGAGCTGTTCCAGGCCTTTCCCGACGTGCTGGAACGTTGGCAGAACCGGTTCCGGTACATCCTCGTCGATGAGTACCAGGACACGAACCGTGCCCAGTACATGCTCGTGAAGCTGCTCGCAGGGCGCCATCGCAACATCTGCGTCGTCGGGGACTCTGATCAGTCGATCTACGCGTTCCGTGGCGCGGACATGCGCAACATCATGGAGTTCGAGAAGGACTATCCCGATGCCCGGATCGTCCTTCTCGAGCAGAACTACCGGTCGACCCAGACGATCCTCGATGCCGCGAACGCAGTCATCGCGAACAACGTCGGACGGAAGCCGAAACGACTGTGGACCGATGAGGGCGAGGGTGAACGCATCGTCGTGTTCGAGGCCGAGGACGAGCACGAGGAGGCCGCGTACATCGCCGAGGAGATCGCACGCCTGCAGGACCTCGGGAAGCGACTCGAGGACGTTGCCGTCTTCTACCGGACGAACGCCCAGTCGCGCGTCATCGAGGAACTCTTCGTCCGCTTCGGCGTGACCTACCAGGTGGTGGGAGGTCTGAAGTACTACGACCGACGCGAGGTCAAGGATGCCCTCGCATATCTTCGAGCCATCGTGAACCCGGACGACCAGGTGTCCCTCAAGCGGATCATCAATGCCCCCAAGCGCTCCATCGGCGACACGTCGGTTGCCCACGTCGACCGCCATGCCGAAGCGAAGGGCATGACGTTCATGGAGGCGCTCCGAGACGCCAGGGACATCCACGCACTCACGACGAGGGCCCAGAATGCCATCCTCGACTTCGTCGCCCTGATGGACATCCTCTCCGTCAAGGCATCGAGCGGTCCGGGTGCAGCCGTCGATGCGGTGCTCAACGACACCGGATACCTCGATGCCATACGGGCCGAACGCACGATCGAGGCCATGGGACGGGAGGAGAACCTGAGGGAGCTCCTGAGCGCAGCTGCCGAGTTCGAGGAGACGGGGCCAGCATCCATGGGTCCCGCCGATTGGGACGCGCTCGATGGGATCGGAAAGCTCGAGATGTTCCTCGAGGCGATCAGCCTCGTCACCGATCTCGACGGCATCGACGATTCCGACGCCGTCACCCTCATGACGCTCCACAACGCCAAGGGTCTCGAATTCCCCGCGGTGTTCCTCACCGGACTCGAGGACGGGGTGTTCCCGCACATGCGTTCCCTCGGCGACCCGCGAGAGCTCGAGGAGGAGCGTCGGCTGTGCTACGTCGGGGTCACGAGAGCCGAGGAGCGCCTCTACCTGACCAGGGCGTGGAGCAGGAACCTCTGGGGTCAGAACAACTACAACGGCCCGAGCCGGTTCCTCGGCGAGATTCCCGACCACCTGACATCCAAGGCGAAACGGACCCGGCGAAGCAGGACCCTCGAAGCACGGTCACCCGTCGCAACCGTGTCCGATTCCGATATCGAGTCGGGGGACAGGGTGCGACACTCCCACTGGGGTGAGGGAACCGTGCGCGAGATCGTCGGAACGGGCGACCGGGCCGAAGCCGTCGTTGTGTTCAATGGACACGGTGCGAAGCGGCTGCTGCTGGCGTGGGCGCCCCTCGAGAAGGTGTGACTCACACCGGCTCGAGCCGCTGGTCGGGCGTGAAGGCGCGTCGTGCCGACACCAGCGCAACGACGACCGTGGACACAGCGACCGATCCCAGCACCAGGTACATCACGACCAGTTGGATGATGGCTGCCTCGAGGGGTTCCACACCCGCGATCAGGAGGCCGGTGAATGCACCGGGCAGGGCGATCAACCCGACGACCTTCGTCCGTTCGATCTGGGGAATGAGGCTCACACGGGTCGCCTCCGCAACGATGTACCGCGTTGAACGGCGAGCGTCGATACCCAGCGCCAACATGCCCTCGATGACGAGCCGACCATCCGAGAGCTGCTTGCGGACCTGATCCGCTGCGAGCACCGTCGCCGGGAGGACGTTCCCGATCGTGATTCCGGCGACGACGATCGCCTGGATCGGTTCGAGGGGGAGTACACCGAATCCGAACACGACGAGAAGCGAAAGAGCCGTCGAGGCCGAGATCGCCAGCGCCGCAGGAAGGATCACCGTGGAGCGACCCGCCCTGGCGCCCACCGATCTCGAAGCGACGATCACCATGCCGAGAATCCAGATGGGCGCAAGGACGTCGTCCCATTCCGTATCGACGATGAGCGTCAGGACGATGCCGACGGCGGTGAGCTGGACCGCCGCACGCGCCGATGCCCACGCGATCGACCTCTCGGCACCCAGGCCCAGCCATCGGGACATGCCCATCGCGACGGCGACGAGGGCCAGCGAGGCAGCGAGGACGACGATGGGGCTCGTTTCGAGGACCGAGGTTTCCATGGTTCGCCGATTGTTGCACGTCCGCGTTCACGTGACGGGCCGGTAGCGTCCCACCATGCGTGCCGACTGCCATCCGATCGTGCTGATCGGCCCCATGGGTGCAGGCAAGACGGCGATCGGGAGCCTGCTCGCCTCGAGGCTCGGTCTGTCATTCGTCGACTCCGATGCAACGATCCTCGCCGAACTTGGGGAGACGGGAGCGACGATCGCCGAGCAACGCGGCGTCGAGGAGCTCCATCGGATCGAGCTCGCAGTCTGCTCGGAGGTTCTCGGTCGGGCCGAGCCGCTGGTCTTCGCCGCTGCCGAGAGCGTCGTCGAGTCCGAGGATGCCCGCGCGCAGCTGCGGGACGCGTTCACGGTGTGGGTCGACGCGGATCCGATCGTGCTGATGGGGAGGAGGGATCCTGCCGACCATCGTCGGCTGATGGACGAGGCCGAATTCGCCGAGCGACGTGCATCGAGGGATGCGCTCCTGGCCTCGTGCACCAGGGTCAGGGTCGACACCACCGAGGGAAGCGTCGAGGACGCGGTCCGAACGATTCTCGACTGGCTCGCCTGATCCATGTGCGTGGATCCCGAGGTCCGATATCGTCGATACGTTCACCGTGGTGCGGGTGCTCCATCCCGGAGTCCAACGAGTGATCCCGAGCGCATTCACCAGGAGTCGACGTGTCATCAGTGATCATTGAAATTGGGCTTGACCTCGTAGCTGAAGATCATGGCCGTGAGGTTGCTGGGGAAACTGCGCGCCAGCACGTTGTAGTCCTGCACCG
>JAWOGV010000069.1:0-3244 GCA_046496605.1 Acidimicrobiia bacterium
TCCGCCTCGTGTGGACCGAGCGCCTGCCAACCCGAAAGCGAATCGATCGTGAAGGTGATCACGGTCGCGACCGAACTCGTCGAGGCGTACAGCGGGTAACGCTCGCCGAGATCGAGGAGCCATGCATCAGGATCGACAGGACCGACGAAGGTCATTTCTGCCCGCACCCACCAGAGCTGCTCCCAGTCGGACGAGCGATGATCGATGAGGAGCGAGGCCCTGGAGTCATGCTCGAGGTTCTTGATCCTGCGAAGACGCTGCGAGGCCTTCGGTTTCACCCTATCGATCGGAACAGCAAGGGTTTTGCCCCTGACCGCGAAGACGACGGGGACGAGATGGACCCCGATCACTGCATCGACGGTTCCCAGGACACCGAACGTCGCATTCGTCAACCGATCCCAACAGTCCGGGATTGTGAGCCGCATTCGGTTCTGACCTCCGTGTCACAGGTAGTGTGGCTGGCTCCCGCCGAGAACATGGGTACTTCCTCACCCGATCGAGCTGAGAGGCGTCGGATCCAGCGGCCGCGATGAAGGACCTCGACCGCGATCACCCGCGTGCTGGCAGTGGTGCGGCAGGCCGGTAGCCTCGACATGGAAACCGATCTCCTGGAGGCCAAGTGCTGCACCTCGACATTCCGACATCCGCCGAGCTGGCTGCCCTTGCCGAGCGGCGCTCTGACATCGCCGTATCGATCTACCTGCCGACGACGCCGGTGAGCACCGAGACCACGGCGGAGCGCATCCAGCTCAAGAACCTCGCGAGCGAGGCCGAGGGCGCTCTCCGCTCGGCGGGAGCCGACAAGCGACGGGTCGCGGCGCTGATCGAGCAGATCGAGGATCTCCACGACGACAGCCAGTTCTGGCGGTATCAAGCCAATGGCTTGGCGATCCTCGCGACCCCCGACGAGATGCGAACGTATCGGGTCGCCACCGGCCTCGAGCCGACTGTGGACGTCTCTGACCGCTTCCACCTCAAGCCGCTCATGCGGACCATGAACTACTTCGATGCCTGCTACGTGCTGGCACTGTCGGAGGGGGCGGCACGGCTGATCGAGGTGCCCGCCGACCTCCCGCCGCTGGCGGTCGAGGTTCCCGGCCTTCCCGAGGACGCGGCTGCATCCGGACGGGGGCGTGCGCTCGTCGACGGCACGGGTGACCGCTCGACGGGGGGTGAGACCGCTCGGGTGAGGCTCCGCCACTACTGCCGTCAGATCGACGGCGCCATCCGCAACCTGTTGGCGGGTGGGTCGGTGCCGCTGGTCCTCGCCTCGGATCGGCGGATCGCCGAGATCTACCACTCGGTCAGCTCGTATCCGCACCTCGCGACGCAGCGCATCGATGGCAATCCCGAGCGGCTCTCGGAGGCGGAACTCGCCTCCCGGGTACGCCCCATCCTCGACGAGCTGCACGATCAGCGCATCGAGGGCTGGCACCGACGCTTCGACGACCGAAACGGGGCAGACCGTGCGTCGACCGACATTGGGAGGATCGCTCGGGCGGCGACATTCGGGGCGGTCGAGAGCCTCCTGATCGACATGGACGCCGTCGTGGCGGGAACCGTCGACGACGAGGGCCGGATCCGCGTCGAGGACGAGGGCGACGTGTCGAACTACGGCGTGACGGACGAGATCGCACGGCGGGTGATCCTCGCGGGCGGGGAGGTTCTCGTCGTGAGGGCAGACGAGCTCCGGGACGGGTCGTCACCGGTGGCGGCGACCCTGCGGTACGCCATCTGATCGCGTACTCCCCAATCGCCCACAACCGTTGATAGTTGCTGGTTTCGTGTCACAGGAGGGTGATACGTTCGAGGCATGGAAGACCTCGTTCCCTTCTTGGATGCCGGCTCCCCCGAAGCACTCGTGGGGGAGCTCGATCGACTCGATGACGGCGAGCTGGAGCGGATCACCGTGGCCTTCCAGGAGCTCTCGCGTCGTGCCGACACCATCGTCGCCCACGCGGTGGGTGAGCTCGACCGCCGCTGTGTTCCCGATCGCAGGTATGCGCTGTCGACACGGCAGTGGCTACGACGATTCTGCCGCCAGACGGGTGAGGAGGCCGCCGCCACCGTAGCGGTGGCAAGGAATCTCCCATCGATGCCGAACGTCGCCAAGCGTGCCCTCGCGGGAGAGGTGCCGACATCGAGCTTGCGCGAGATCGCCCGTGTGGCTCGCCGTTACCGGAATGATTTCCCGGACCACGAGGAGGTATTCGCCGATGTGGCGTCGCACCTTGACGTGCGGGACCTGCGTCGGGCCATCGCGTACTGGCGCCAGCAGGTGGACCATGCCGACGTGGAGGGCGAGATCGCGAAGCGGCACGCCAGGCGCCACGCGTCGATAGCCCAGACCATCGATGGGGTGTGGCACCTCGCCGGCCTCCTGGATCCCGAGTCCGGCCACACGGTCGCGGCCGCACTCCGATCGCTGGCCGATCCGGGCAACCTCGATCCCTCCGACGCCCGCTCCCACGGGCAGCGCATGGCCGACGGCCTCACCGAGATGGCGCGTCGGCACCTCGACGCCGGCGCCACGACCTCGTCGGGCGGGGAGAAGCCCCACGTCACGGTGACCGTCACGCACGACCAGTTGTTCGGCGCTGCGACGACGGGCACCGGACCCCCAGGAGCTCTCCCGGAGATCGACGGAACGCCCGTGGACCATGCCACGATCCGCAGGCTCGGATGCGATGCCCGCATCGTGCGCATCCTGATCGACGGTGAGGGCCAGCCGCTCGATGTCGGTCGGGCTGTCCGCACGGTGACACCGGCGATCCGCAGGGCGCTCGACCTTCGCGACGGCGGTTGTGTGTGGCGAGGGTGTGACGTACCACTGGGATGGTGCGATGCCCATCACATCCGGCATTGGGCCGACGGTGGGCCGACCAGCCTCGCGAACATGCAGCTCCTGTGCCGACGCCACCATCGGGCGGTCCACGAGGGTGGGGATCCGCACAGCGGACGCCGCTCGCCGCCCGACCCGTGATCGCCGGATCCCTGGCCTGGCGTCTATCGTGGCCCGGTGCGAGAAGTCGGGAATCCATGCTGAGCGGTGCGATCCTGTTGACGCTGCTGTTCATCGGCTACGCGTTGTTCGCGCGGCGCCTTGCACGGAGCTCGATCACCGGTCCGATGCTCTTCACCGTTGCGGGCTTCATCACCGCTGCCGAGCTGTTCGGTAGCGGTCGATCGCTCGCCTCGTTCGAGATACTGCTCGAGAGCAGCACAATCCAGGCTTTGCTGGAGG
>JAWOGV010000063.1:0-3960 GCA_046496605.1 Acidimicrobiia bacterium
AGAGCTGCGCCACAGCGGCGAACTGGGCAGCCGCCCCTCCGATTCGCGGGTTGGCGAGTTCCCAGGTGTCCAGGATCCGGTCGAAGAGGATGATGTCGAGGCCGCGGATGAACGTGATGAAACGACCATCATCGGAGATCCTGGCCCAGGCGTACGACCCGCTCGTGCCTGCTTCCGCAAGACGCTCGACATCGCCCGTCTGGCGGTCGGCGACGTACACGGCGGGACCCGGTACTCCAACCGTGTGCTCGGTCCCGATGAATGCCACGTACCGTCCGTTGCCGGAGATCGACCCCTGGATCGAGGCGAACAACGGGTTGCTCCCGTCATCCCTTGGAATCATCGTCGTCGTGCCTGCCTGGCGGTCCCTGACGAAGAGATTGCCGGCGCCGACGGTCGGACCGTCGAGGTTGGTGGCAGCGGAGTCGAACAACACATAGCGTCCATCACCCGAGATCCAGACGGTGGTGCCTCCGCTGGCGGCGTTTGCCTGCGTTTCTGCCGACGACACGCTCGCGCGCTCGATCGCGCCGGTCTGCGTGTCCTTGACGAAAACGTCGTTCACCCCGTTCGTGTCGAGCGGCACGAGGTTGCCGGCCGTCGACCGGAATGCTACGAAGCGCCCGTCGTCGGATACGGACAGCAGGTCCGCTCCCAGGCTCCCACCCGTGCCATCCACCGCCTCACTGACCCGTGAGATCGTCGCGGCGAACGCCGGGGACGCGAGGGCGACCACGGCGACCGCGACCAAGAACGTAGAAGTGAACACGCGCCTCACCATGGCAACCTCGTTTCGCTGCGGTCCGCGACCGCTCGAGGGTGTTTGTACCACGGGACGCTTAACGCGCGCTGAACGCGCCTCTCGATTCAGATGTGGTCGCAGATGCCGAAACCCGGAATCGGATCACCTGGGAAGGAGCTTCAGGACTATGTTCGTTGCGAGTGAGAGAACGATGCCCACAATGAGCACCACCACCGGAACGAACCACACCGAGGTCACCCGTTCCGTCCCGAGCACATCCCCCAGGTCCCGGGCTCCTCAAATGCAGCCGATCCGAGCGGCACACAACCGTCGGTACATCCGCGCACATCGATGCCCTACGTTCGGAACTGGAAAACCGAGTCGCCCCCGGCACACAGCGTCGCGTGGTTGAATCCTCTCGTGCCATCCTCCACCATCGATCGTCTCCTCGTCGTCGCCGAGCCGTGGGCGGGTAGCGTGCACGCGCGATGAGCGAGACCTGGACGAGTTACTACGACGCCGTCGGCGACGAGCCGCGCGAGACGCTCGTGAAGGCGCTCGACCGCTTCGAGCAGGAGGCGGCCGCGCGATCGGGCGAGCCGTTCGCGGTCGACCTCGGCTGCGGCTCGGGACGCGACACCGCGGAGCTGCTCGAGCGCGGCTGGCGCGTCCTCGCGATCGACTCCGAGCCCGCAGGCATCGACAGGCTCGTCGAACGTGTCGTCGGCACCCCTGGTGCGCATCGTTTGGAAACGCTCGTCGCGAGGTTCGAGGACGCGTCGTGGCCGACGGCCGATCTCGTGAACTCGAGCTTCGCGCTGCCGTTCTGCCCTCCCGACGCGTTCGAGGTCGTCTGGGACCGGATCGTGGCGTCCTTGCGGCCGGGCGGGCGCTTCAGCGGCCAACTCTTCGGGGACAGGGACGAGTGGGCATCACGATCAAGGGCGTCGGAGCGCGACTGGGCGTCTCCTCCGGCCATGTCGTTCCACTCGCGTGACGACGTGCTCTCGCTGCTCGAAGAGCTCGAGGTCGAGCACCTCGACGAGGTCGACGAGGACGGGACGACGGCGGTCGGCGACCCCAAGCACTGGCACCTCTTCCACGTCGTCGCGCGAAAGCGCTGAGCGTCGAGACGCCTGGTCGCGCGCTCCGTCGTCGAGAGTGGCATCACCGGAGGTGCCTGCGTCGCCGGAACCATCCACGCCGTGCTCTGGACAAGTCCTGATGCTGAACCAATCGACCTTGGCACACTCGGAGGGAACTACGGACGAGCAATGGACATCTCCAACACCGGGCTGGTCGTCGGAGAGTCACAGACAGCCGACGGGCGCAGTCATGCGACCATTTGGGATAACGGCGCGATTATCAACCTCGATCCCGGGTGGGGATACGGCATCGCCACAGCCATCGACCCATCGGGAACCTATGTCGTCGGAGGTTTCTCAGCCGGTGCTCCACCCGTTGAATACCGGCCAATGCGGTGGACACGCAGTCAAACTCCGTAGATGAGAGAACCCAGTAACGGACGACCGAGAGCTGGACCGTCAGTCACGGCAGGCGCTGAGCGTCCCCATTCTTTCTTCGCTATCCCCGAGCAGCCACCAATGCGGCCCGCGGATGGGACCCATCAGTCGGGCAATTTCTGCAAGTCCCCCGCACCCCTACCCCGGTCCGTCCAGCCGCTCCCGCAGCTTCTCGATGCTGCCGACATCGTCGATGAGACAACCGCATGCATCGTCTGGGTGATGGCGAGGGCAGGACGACGAGTGGGCGAGGCGTTCGCCCTCCGACGAGCCGACGTTGACCTGAGGAATGGGGTCCTACACGTTCGACGTTCGCTGAACAGGAAGGGCGAGGTTGCCGCTCCGAAAGGCCGTAAGCGATCAGATCAGGGACGCACGATCCCGCTCCCCTCTGATCTCGCCGGACGGCTAGGAAGGCATTTGGCGGCTAACAAGGTGGCTTCCATGGCTGGCTGGATCTTCACATCGCCCATGGGAGCACCGATCCGGTACGGCAACTGGAGGAGGCGCGTGTGGAAGCCGATCGTCAGGTTGGCAGACGTCGAGGCGAACCCACACGACCTCCGTCACACCGCTGTCACACGTCTCATCAAGGTGGATCGCTGGGCACCCTCCGAGGTCCAGAGGTTCGCTGGACACCGGGATCCGAGAGTGACGCTCGGGATCTACACGCACATCTCAACGGCGGATCTCCCTACACCTACCTCAATCCCGAGTCAAAAGCCCCCCGTCACTGGAGGTTCCTCGGTAGGGGAAAGTTGACCGTGTGTGGGGTTTCTGTGGGGATCTGGCGCTGAGAGGTCTCACCAGCCCTGCTCCATGATGCGAGAAACCCCCACAGGATGAGGGTTTCCGCTGGTGGGCGCTACTGGATTTGAACCAGTGACCCCTGCCGTGTCGAGGCAGTGTAGGCCCGTTTTCGGCTACTCACGGGATCTAACGGATTCGGTGCAAACCCGTACCGTTGACACCGATTCGGTGCTTACGGTGTTCGGATGGTAGGGGTTCCGGCCACGCTCTGTAGCAGTTTTGGCGGTACAGCGGCGGTACAGCATCGCCGCGGAGGGGTCGATTCCCGAGGTAGTCGAGGCCCCCTCGATCGGCGCCGATGGAGTGTCGGCCCCCTCGATGTCGACCGCGTGTAAGCCCCATAGCCGCATAACTGCCCGAACTCATCCATTACGGGGCCAGAACGACCTGATCAAGAATGAACGCATGTCGAAGCAGACTGATGGTGTCAGCCGCCTTAAGACCAGACTTCGTCGAATTCCTCTTGGTCGTTGCTGAACGGCCAGAACTCTGTCATTTGTCCATTCTTCATGTGGAAGACATGGACGCTCGGTCCTTCGATTGTTTTGCCGTTCCGGGTCATCGACTGGTTGACCAGGGCGACTCCGTGGTCGTCGTTGGCCAGGAGATCGTGGATCTCGTTGTTGAAAGTGCCACCGCTCTCCTGCGCGAGAAGACCGAAGAAGTTGAGGACCTCTTCCTTGCCTACCTTGTCACCGGACAGAATGTTGTCTCCCGGTGTGTGCCAGACTATGTCGTCGGCCAAGGTGGCCATCACGGTGTCCATATGTGCGCGGCGAAGCTCGATTTGAGTTGGTTCTAAACCGCCAAGGATTCTGACCCTCAGCTGGGATGGCCTCGGCAACCTCACCGTTTTCAGAATCCTTGCCCCAAACAGGGCGCCTC
>JAWOGV010000253.1:0-4979 GCA_046496605.1 Acidimicrobiia bacterium
AGGCCGTAGACTGATACGGCCATGGTGAAGAATCCCACCAAACAGCTCACACTCGACCAGGCATACCAGGCCGCGTACCTATGGCTCGACTACGTCGGTGATCCACCGCTCGAGATCTCCGAGCCGGCACACGGTTCCGTCGAGCTGATCACGGAACGTGCCTTCGTGCGGGTGCGGTCGAGCGAGGCGCCCGTCGAGCAATCGAGTGTGCTCGCCCTCCTGAGGGCGGCGGAGTCCGGGAAGAAGCTCGTCATCTTCTCGCCTTCGGGATTCTCCGCAGGCGCCCTGTCGATCGCAGAGACACAGGGCATCGCATTGTTCACGCTCGACCCGACCGGCACCGCAGTCGCGGAGACGACCCATGCGCGTGCCATACAGCCCGCCACGTTGCCCGATCCCCCGTTCGCTCCAGCGCCGAAGTCGTCGAAGGGCGACTTCTGGAACGACCTCACGTCGCGATCGCCGCAACCCGAGCCGGAGGAGGCAGCTGCGATACCCGGCATCGACGCGGCGACGACGGACTGGGCGGACTGCCCGAACTGCGGTGCAACCCACTACCGCAACGCCAAGTTCTGCCGCGAGTGCGGGACCAACCTCCAGGACGCGCTGCACGATGCGCCGATCGCTGCTTCGGTCGTCGAGCCGCAGGGCTCTGCCGTTCCACGAAGCGCCACGGGAAGCAAGCTACGGTGCCGGACCTGCGGCAGCCACGACATCGAGCTGATCAGCTGAGCTGGTGTCACCCGGCAGGGCAAGAGAGGATGACGTTGTCTCCCACCCCGGGCGTGAGTCGGTGATCTACGGCCCTCTCTGCGTCGCTTCGCTCCGCGTCTCTCCCGCGGGGAGAGACAGGAAGGGCGGCCCACTCTGCGTCGCTTCGCTCCGCGGCTCTCCCGCGGGGAGAGACGGAGGTCTCAGGAGGTTCGACGCTTTCGGGTGAATGCGGTCTTGGCCTCGGCGACGTCGGCACCGGTGATCGTCAGGGGTGATCCGGCGAGATCCATGCGGCGCTGGAGCGCGCCACGGAACCGGGGGCTCGTCGTCGCGAACCCCGACAGCGGAATCGTCTCACCCCGTGCGAGTCGCGCACGCTCCTCGCCGGCCACCGGGACCGGGGGCAGCGATCCGAGGGGTTGACCGGGGACGGTTCCCGCCTCCATCCGTGTGATGGTGCCGACCTCGTCCGGGTGGATCGACATGCGCACGTACCAGGGAAGGAACTCCGCGGTCTCGTCGAAGTCGAGCGTCATTCCCGCGATCGCCTCATAGGGAACACGGAATGCATGGTCCTGCTTGTCCTCACCGAGGACGAGGAACAGCGCACGGTCCGAGAGCAACCAGAACATCACCGCACGCTCGCTCTGGCGACTGTCGAGGCCCGATGCCGATCGGTCCAGTGACTCGTCGGCGATCGTGAGCGGTCGGGCCTTCGCCTTGGCCTCACCACGCCCGAGCTCGAGAACGGTCTCCTTGAATGTGTGAAGGATCGGCATTCAGGCGAGGCTAGTGCGAGCCACCTCGTGGATGACGCAGCACCCGCCGCATCCACACCGACCGGACGCCGAGGCGGTGGTCCATGGGAAGGACTCCTAGGCTCACGACCGCATGCCGAATGACCTCACCGCGACGGGTCGGCGTCACGCGTGGTCCTGGCCCCTCGAGGACTGGGATCGCATGTGGCGACCGTCCATGTGGCTGCGCAAACCACCGGATCCGCACAGCGCGCACGTCTTCCACATCCTCGCCATCGTCGCACTTGCGTCATACGCGAACGTCATCTCGAACGAGGTGCTCGACGAGGCATGGCACATCCCCTTCAACCTCGGGATCCTCGGCGTTGCAGTCCTCATCGCGCGGCGGGCGGGGACGACGTGGACGACCATGGGCCTGCGGGGCGACCGCCTCACACGCGGTGTGACCGTAGGACTCGTCGTGATGGGCGCCATCGCAACCGGAGTCGCCGTGGCCATCGTCCTGCCGGGCACCCGTGAGCTGTTCCTCGACGACCGCGTGATCGACAACTCCATCGGTTGGGCACTGTTCCAGGCCCTCGTGAGGATCCCCCTCGCCACGGCGCTGTACGAGGAAGTGCTCTTCCGCGGCATCGTGTTCGGCATGTTCGTGCGCCGATATCCGCCTCTCCTCGCCGCGGTGTGGACCTCGATGCTGTTCGGCTTCTGGCACATCCTGCCGACCATCGACACCCTCGAGACGAACCCCGCAGGAGACCTGTTCTCCGGAGCTGCAGGCCTCGCAATCGCGATCGCAGGCGCCGTCGCGGGGACGATGCTCGCGGGTCTCGGTTTCCTCCTGGTCCGGCTGTACGCGAACAGCACCGTCGCTGCCATCCTCGCCCACATCGGGACGAACAGCCTGGCGATGCTCGGAGCGCTCGTGGTCGTCCATCTCCTGTGATCGGGCCGCGCCTCAGCACAGGGCTTGACAATCCATGACCCATTTGGGAGCATTGCATTTCCTGGTCCTCGCGGGCCGGGTTCGCGACCAAGGAGCCATGATGAGGCGGATGCAGACGCCAATCCCGTCATCCCAGGCTCTCGCGCGCGCCCGTTTCCGGTAGAACCACCTACCGAGCCCCCGCACCCGAGACCCACCAAGCGGTGACGAGTCCCGTCGCACGCCTTCCGTGTCTCTGCCCTCCGAAGGACCAACCATGATCCCCGTTCGAGCCTATTTCCGCCTCTTCGCCTCCTACTTGGCGCCGTATCGACGCGAGTCGGTCGTGCTGGCTGCCGTTCTCTTCGGCACGATCGCCCTGCAGCTCCTGAACCCACAACTCATCCGGGTCTTCATCGATGACGCGACAGCGGGTCGCCCGATCTCCGACCTGGTTCCTCTCGCCATCGGCTTCATGGTGATCGCACTGGTCCACCAGCTCATGCTGGTGCAGGCGACATACCTCGCCGAGAAGATCGGTTGGTCGGCGACGAACCAGCTCCGCGCCGATCTGACGCATCACGTGCTGCACCTCGACATGGGCTTCCACAAGGGCACGAGCCCCGGCGAGCTGATCGAGCGAATCGATGGGGATGTCACCGCCCTGTCGAACTTCTTCTCCTCGATGATGATCAAGGTGGTGGGGAACGGTGTGCTCCTCGTCGGCATCCTCGTCCTGTTGTGGTTCGAATCGTGGATCGTCGGCGCGGCCATCACCGTGTTCACCGTGGCGATGTTCCTCGGCCTGTTCCGCCTCCACGGCGTGACCGTTCCGTGGCACAAGGCGATCCGTGCTACGAGCGCGGAGATGTTCGGGTTCATCGGCGAGCAGGTCGACGGGACAGAGGACATCGAGGCGAACGGGGCGACGCAGTTCATGATGTCGCGCTTCGACGCGATCCAGCGCCGCTGGCTTCCCCAGGTGGTCCTCGGCTGGACGGGTTGGGCGATGATGTGGAGCGCGTCCATGGCCCTGTACTTCCTGTCCCTGATGGTCGGGTTCGTGCTCGGGGCGTGGCTGTTCGGGATCGGCTCGCTCACCATCGGGTCCGTCTACCTGGTGTTCCAGTACATCGAGATGGCCCATCGTCCGATCGAGGAGATCCGCGAGCAGCTCATCGACCTCCAGAAGGCCGGTGCCTCCATCGACCGGGTCGAGGAGCTCTTCGCGACCGAATCACGGATGTCGAGGCTCGGATCCACAACGCTCCCCCCCGGACCGCTCTCCCTTTCGTTCGAGGGCGTCACCTTCAGTTACGACGACGAGGCAGGCGACGAGACGGTGCTCGACGACGTGTCGTTCGATGTCGCCCCCGGCAGGGTCCTCGGCCTCCTCGGGCGCACAGGGAGTGGGAAGTCGACCATTGCGAGGCTCGTCACGCGGTTGTACGAACCCCAGACGGGACTCGTGCGTGTCGGAGGGGTGCCGACGTGGGACATCGAGTTGTCCGTGCTGCGCCGCCACGTGGCGATGGTCACGCAGGACGTCCAGCTCTTCCGCGCATCGGTTCGCGACAATCTCACGTTCTTCGATGACACGGTCTCGGATCAGCGGCTGCTCGACGCCGTGCACCGGCTCGAGCTCGACAGCTGGCTCGCCTCCCTCCCCGACGGACTCGACACGATGCTCGAATCCGGTAGCGCGGGGCTCTCGGCAGGGCAGGCGCAGTTGCTCGCGTTCACGCGCGTGTTCCTGCGCGATCCGGGCATCGTTGTCCTGGACGAGGCATCGTCGCGCCTCGACCCCGCGACGGAGGCCCTGATCGAGAAGGCGGTGGACCATCTCCTCGAGAACCGCACGGCGATCCTGATCGCACACAGGCTCGCGACCGTGGCTCGCGCGGACGACATCGTGATCCTCGAGGACGGTCACGTCATCGAGCAGGGACCACGCCAGGCACTTGCGGACGACGCCGAGTCGACGTTCGCTCATCTGTTGATCGCAGGAATGGAGGAGGTGCTGACGTGACGACGCAACGAACGCCGTCGTTCCGCAGGGTCATGTGGGCGATGGCGCGTACCCAGCCGATCCGATACGCGGTCGCGCTCTTCGCGTGGACGGCCATCTGGACGATGCCCATCATCCCCGGGCTCATCATCGCCTACTTCTTCGACGAGCTCGCAGCGGGCATCGAGACGACCACGATCGTGCTCGTGGTGGTCGCCACGTTTGCCTACGCGGCGGGCCGCTCGGCGTTGATCTTCCTCGGCATGAGGAACCACGGATCGTTGCTGTTCCGCGCCGCGGCAACCGTCCGGAGGAACCTCCTCGTGCGGGTGTTCGAGCTCCCTGGCGCGGCCGCGCTCGACGAGACGCCGGGCGAGATCGTGTCCCGTTTCCGTGACGACGTCGAACATGTCATCGAGCCGTTCGACATCTCGGTCGACCTCATCGGCGCGCTCGTGGCTGGCACGGTGTCGTTCTGGCTCCTATGGTCGATCGACCCCGTGATCACGCTGGTCATTTCGATACCGGTCGTCATCGTTGCCGTCGTGTCGAACCGCACGGGGGGACTCGTGCGTCG
>JAWOGV010000104.1:0-4037 GCA_046496605.1 Acidimicrobiia bacterium
CATGGGTGTACTTCTGGCAGCAGGCCGACTCCTTCTGGCAGTACGTGCTCGCCTTCTTCCAGGGTCTGTTCTGGCCGGCGTTCATGGTGTACGAGGTCTTTGCGTCCCTCGGTAGCTGAGCCTGAGGATCGCGCCGGCCGGGCGATGACCCTGCCATCCGCGCGTTGAACGCCGCTGCGGTTCATTCCCACCGACGTGAGGACATACCCGAGACCCTTGGTGCCCGAGCACGCGACGGTCATGCCGGCGCGGAGCTATGCCTCTTCGTATCGCCAAGCTTGGCGGCGAGCGGCCCTGCGATCGCCATGAGGAGTACGTAGGCGGCAGCGAGGGCAGGCAAGTCCTCGGCTCCCGCAACGCCTGCACCAAGGCCCGCGATGATGATCGAGAACTCACCCCGCGCCGTCAGCGCGAGGCCTGCACGGCGCTGACCCGCGCGGCCGATTCCCCTGCTGCGCGCCGCCCACCGTCCGACGATGAGCTTGGTAGCGCCGGTCACGACCGCCAGTACGAGGGCTGCGCCGATCACGCCGGGGAGCGTGGACGGGTCGGTCGACAGCCCGAAGAAGACGAAGAAGACCGCAGCGAACAGGTCACGCAGCGGTGTCAGGAGCGAGTGCGCCCGAGCGACGGCTTCTCCCGACAGCGAGATGCCAACGAGGAACGCTCCGACGGCGGCGGACACATTCACACCCTCGGCCAGGCCAGCAACGATGAGGGTCACGCCGAACACCGTCAGGAGGCTCACCTCGTCCGAACGGTGGAACACCATCGACCCGAGGAGATCGCCTCTCCGGTAGGCGAATGTGAGGGCGCCTGCGATGACGCCGAGGGCGATCCCGATGCTGAGGACGGCGGCACTCGTACTCCCGCCAAGAGCGACCGCGCCGAGGATCGGGAGCAAGACAGCCATGGCCAGGTCCTCGAACACGAGGATCGACAGAACGACCGGTGTCTCGCGGTTTCCCGTCCATCCCAGGTCGCTCAAGAGCTTGGCGATGACACCGCTCGATGAGATGTAGGTGACGCCACCGAGGAAGAGACTCGGTATCGGTCCCCACCCGAGAACGATGCCGGCGATGAAACCCGGCGTGAAGTTCAACCCGATGTCCAACAGTCCCGCCGGCGCGATCGAACGCATTCCGACGACCAATTCGCGTGCCGAGTACTCCAGACCGAGGAGGAGGAGGAGGAAGATCACACCGAGCTCGGCCCCGACCTCGACGAACTCCTCGGACGTGACGACGGGAACAATGCCACCCTCGCCTGCGGCGAGCCCTGCCAGGAGGTAGAGGGGAATGGGTGAGATCGAGAGGCGACCGGCGAGCCTCGCCAGGATCCCCAGCGCGAGGATCAGGGCGCCGAGCTCGACCAGGAGGAGCGCCTCGTGGTCCATGCTCCTAGCCGGCGCTCAGGATCTCGCGAACCGAGTCGATCCCCTTGGAGGTACCCACGACGACCATCGTGTCCCCCTGCCGTATCGTGAAGTCGGGTTCCGGGGCCGGGTAGGCGACCTCCTGTCGGATCACCGCGACGACCGACACCCCTGTTCGTGTCCGCACCCTGGCGTCACCGATCGTCCTGTCCACATATGGCGTGTCGGGTTCGACGGTCAGCCAATCGATCGCAAGGCCTTCGATCCTCTGCTCGAGGTCGTCGAGTCGCTCGACCACCGTCGAGCCACCGAGGACGTCGGCGAGCGCGTGGCCCTCGTCCTCGGACAGTCGGATGCTCGCCATGACGGTATCCGGATCGCCCGGCGCGCACACGAACAACTCTCTGCGTCCACTCCTGTGATGAACGACGCCGACGCGATTTCCGTCCTCCGCAGTGAACTCGAGCCTCGTTCCGACACCCGGAAGCGGCGTTTCCTCGATTTCAGGCACTTTCGACCTCCCGACACGTGATGTGCGCCATGGTAGGACGAGACGACGACATCGCCCGTCTACCATCGCGCTGCTGGGGAGCCGTCTCCCCCCCCTCGCTTCGGGCGTCAAGAGACCCCCGGAGGAATACCCACATTGGGTGATGACCTTGGAACGGCCAGGGCCGAGTATCAGACGAGGACTTGGCGTCATTGCCACGAGCCGAGGAGTGACACGCGTGGTGACAGGGAATAGCGCGGATGATCGGAACGCCGCCGACGTGGTCCCCGATGTCGAGGGCCTGGTCGCCGAGAATGAGGCACTCCGTGCACGACTGACCTCCCGGGAACGATGGCGTGCCCGTCTGACGATCGTGCTGGTCATCCTCACGGCCATCTCGCTCGTCACGACCACCGTAGCCATGTGGATCCACGAGACGGCCTTCGACACCGATCAGTTCATGGAAACGGTCGAACCTGCCCTCGACAACCCCGCCCTCTATGCGCTGCTGAGCGACTATGTGTCCGATCAGGCACTCGAGACCCTCGATATCGAGGGCAGGATCGCCGCCAGGTTGACCAGTGTCGATGAGTACCTCTCGGAGGTTCTGCTCGATGCCCTCGAGATCGGTGATCGGGGTCAGGCGATCCTCGACCGCTTCGACCGACCATCCCTCGCTGCGCTCGCTGCGCCCATCGCTGAAGGAATCGAGACGCGGATCACAGCCGTTGTCGACTCGTTCATCACATCCGCCGAATTCGAGGAGCGGTTCACCGGACTCGTGGAACGGACTCACACGGCGACGGTGGCGCTCATCCGTGGTGACACTGCGGACCTTCCGAACGTCTATACCGAGAGCGGGCAGGTGAGACTCGACCTCATCCCGATCATCACCGAAGCTCTGCGGAGGGTCGTCGCGGAGATCCGTGACTTCCTCCCCGACATCACCCTTCCCGACATCCTGTCGAACCGCGTCGATGAGGCACGCGAGCAGCTCGCAGCTGCCGTCGGCGCGCAGCTCCCCGAGGACTTCGGTCAGGTGGACCTGTTGAGTGAGCAGAGGCTCGAGGAGGTACAGGCCGGGGTACAAAGCCTCGACCGTCTCGTGTGGCTCTTGGCGCTCATCACGATCGCGCTCGCCGCGGTGACCATTTGGATGTCGCCGAAACGCAGGAGGACGATCATCCATCTCGGCCTCGGCGCTGCCGGTGGCCTGGTCGTCGCGATCGTCGCGATTCGCCGAGTCCAGGATGCGATCCTGGAGGAGATCGTGAGCCCGAACGGCGTCGCGACGGCACGCGCGCTGCTCGGTGAGGTCGTATCGAGCCTCCGATCGTGGACGCTCGTGGTGGTGCTGGGGTCGATCGCCGTCGCGATTGCGGCGTATCTTGCAGGTCGACCGGCATGGATTGGTCGCCTCACGGACGAGGTCTCGAAGGCAGCGGCTCCTGATGCCGAGGGCAGCCGACGCGGGAGCTGGATCGCGGATCGACACGACACCCTCAGGGTCGCGGGCATCGTCGGAGCCTTGGTGGTTCTGTACGTGGTTGGCATCTCCGTGTTGTCCGTGGTCCTGATCTCAGCAGGCATCGGTCTGTACGTCTGGCTCATCGCCGAGGCAACGCACCGCTCTTCGCCGACGATCGACGAACCAGACCAGGAGGGCGCCATCGCATCATCGACAGGGATGGATGCCTCGAGCGACTGATTCCGTGGACGACACGACGCCGATCATCGTTCCGAGATGGGAATGGAGGTCGTTCGACGACCGGTTCCCGGTTGCAGAGCCTCGCTTCGCTGCGCTCGAGCCGACGGGAGTGCAGGACAGCGAAGAGGTGTACCTGGTGTCCCACGCCGGAGATGTCAATGTGAAGATCCGCGACGCATTGATGGACATCAAGGTCCTCGAGGAGGTCGATGCGAGGGGTCTGGAACGATGGATGCCTGTGATGAAGGCTGAGTTCCCGCTGTCGGGATCCGACGTTGCCAGGGTCTTCGAGGCCCTCGCTGTCGATCCACCGCGGCTCGACAGCGATTCGTACAACCTCGATGCGTTCATCACCGGACTCATCGAACCATCTGCGGTGCGTCCGGTGACCGTTCACAAGCATCGTGCCCGCTACCTCGTCAACGGATGCACATCGGAGGTGACGGATGTGATCGCCGACGGTC
>JAWOGV010000197.1:0-2570 GCA_046496605.1 Acidimicrobiia bacterium
CATGGGTGGAACCCAGTTACGCAAGAACGCTGGCGGCTTCGATGAGTCGCGCCATGTCGGTCACGACCAGCCGGCCGCGGCGGACCAGCAGGAGGTCACCGGCGGCCGAACCGACGATGGCGTAGGGCACCGTGAGCGAGGGGACGCCGAACGCCCGAGCCTCCTCGACATCCACCACGTCGTACACGGCACCGAGCGCGTCCAAACCCCTGCGCGCCTCCACGCACATCGTGCACCCTGGCCCCACCACGAGCGTGAGGCCGGCTGGAACGACGAGCGCACTGCCCCGTCGGGTCGCGAGGATCCGCACGAGGCCGAAGGCGACGGCGAGCACCACGAGGAGGATCACCAACCGCACCAGCATCACGAAACCGCCCGTTCGTAGATGATGCACCCGACGCAGATCCGCGTCGTCGCGGCGAGTGCGGCGAGTGCGGTCACCATGAGCGTCACGACCCACCCTGGTGTCATCCATCCGACGGCGAAGAGCACCGTGGCCAACGCAAGGAACACCACACCGAGCAGCTGGGCGAAACGGGGGGGACCCGCTGGTTCGGTTGCCACAGGCCCGCTGAGCCTGGGACGAAGCAACCCGACATAGACCCGGGTGAACAGCCCGTACCTCGGGCCGGCGAACCGGGTGAGGGCGAGGATCGCGGCGACGATCGGAACGAGTACCCACACCTGGGTCACGAACGCGACGCCCGTCAGGAGTGCCACGCACGCCTGATTGAACCTGGGGACGTTGACGTCGACGGCGGTCATGACGTCGCGTCCAGCGCCGCACCGACGTCATCGATGAGGTCCTCGATGGCCTCGAGACCCACGGAGATCCGGATGACGCCGTCGGTGATGCCCATGGACGCCCGCACGTCGGCACCCAGCCTCCGATGCGTCGTCGAGGCAGGGTGGGTCACGAGCGACTTGGCATCCCCGAGGTTGTTCGAGATGTCGATCATCGACAATCGGTTGATGACGCGGAACGCCCCATCGCGACCCCCGGGGACCTCGAAGGTGACCACCGTCCCGCCGCCTGACATCTGACGCTGTGCCAGATCCGCCTGGGGATGGGACGCCAGGTACGGGTACCAGACACGCTCGACGGCGTGATGACCCTCGACGAACTCGGCAAGGCTGAGCGCGGAGGCGCCCTGGGCCGTGACCCTGAGGTCGAGCGTCTCGAGCGCCTTGACGAGGACCCACGCGTTGAACGGGCTCATGGCGGGACCCGTGTGGCGGATGAAGGGCTGGACCCGCTCGACGATGTATTCCTCGGATCCGAGAATCGCGCCACCGAGGGTTCGCCCCTGACCGTCGATGTGCTTCGTCGTCGAGTACACGACCACGTCGGCTCCGAGCTCGAGCGGCGATTGGAGGACGGGTGTGGCGAACACGTTGTCGACGACAACGGTGGCGTCGACACCGTGTGCGAGCTCGGAGACGGCTGCCACGTCGACGAGTCCCTGCATCGGGTTCGAAGGGGTCTCGAAGAAGACCGCACGTGCCCCACCGGCGAGCTCCCGCTCCCACGCGTCGAGATCGTCACCATCGACGAACGCGGTCTCGACGCCGAACCTCGGGAGGAGCTCGTCGAGGATCACGAAGCAGGAACCGAACAGGCCACGAGAGGCCACGATCCGGTCCCCCTGGCTGACCAGCGCGATGAGCGACGTGAACACGGCAGCCATGCCAGAGGCGGTCCCGTAGCAGGCCTCGGCGCCCTCGATCAGCCGCATGCGTTCCTGGAACATGGTGACCGTGGGATTCCCGTAGCGGGAGTAGATGTAGCGCTCCGTCTCACCGGCAAACGCCGCCTCTGCCTCCTCCGCCGATCCGTAGACGAACCCCGAGGTCAGCATGAGGGCCTCTGACGTCTCATCCCACGCGGAACGCTCGAGCCCGCCCCTGACGAGCTCGGTCGCGCGGCGTCGTGGCGTACCGGTCACGATTGCCGCCACGGCAATCCGGACGCCTTCCAACCCCCAACGGAACCCCGATGTCCATCCGCGTCCGGTGGCCCCTCGAAACCGTGTGCGACGTTGTACGCCCTCTCATACCCGACGGACGTGGCGACCATCGCAGCGAAGCGGGACCGGGCCCCCGACCGGCAGATGAAGTAGATCGGGGCGTCGCGATCGATGCCGTGGGCATCGAGCTGCTCGACGAACCCATCGTTCTGCGCCCCTGTCGGGAACTGTTGCCATTCGATCGCGATGAGGCTCTTGCCGACCATCGAGAGCTCCGGATGGCCGACGTACACGAGCTCCGCATTGGTGCGGACGTCGATGAGCACCGAAGTCGGATCCTCGGCGAGGGCCGCGTACGCGGTCGTCGGATCAACGTCGCCCGCGTACGTCACGTGCGGTCCCTTGGTAGGACCACTGCTGGGAGGACCACTGCCTGGGCGACGACCACTACTCCTACCGCGGTCCAGTGCACCGGTTCGATGTAGGTCGCATCGGCCATCTCCGGGTCTGTCATGATGGTCGCCGGGTTGGAGTTGACCAGAATGACCCGGTATCCCTCCTCGCGCAGCGCTTTGCAGGCCTGGGCCCCGGAATAATCGAATT
>JAWOGV010000209.1:0-27125 GCA_046496605.1 Acidimicrobiia bacterium
CCCACGAGGGGTCATCCTCGCCTTCGACCACGTCACGTTCCTCGGCGCCATCGCGATGGTGACGTTCGGGATCATCTCCGCACACGCCGGCCTGGCGCGGCGCATGGAGTTGTGGTTGGTCGTTGGGATCAATACGGGGCTGGCGCTCTTCATCGTCGGTCTCCTCGCCGACCAGGCGATCCTCAAGCGCATGGGTACACCGGTACTCGGCGTCGCGTTGATCGCGGCGATCTACCTGTACATCAGGGCGCTCGTCCGGATGCCCGACCGGCCATCAGTCATGGCGTGAGGTCGTCCCGCGTCCGCGGGGCGTTCGGCGATCGGGCCTCGGTGACGGCGCTCAGGACGTGACGAGGGCTGCGGCCGCGATCACGAGGGCGAAGGTTGCGGTCGCCCCGACCTCGACCGCGTGACGGACGGCAGAGACCGACGGTGCACGCATCCCGGGGCCACGCTCGACCGTGATGACCATCGCCATGCCGAACAGGGTCGCGACGGCTCCCGCGACGATCCAACCGACCGATTCCTGCAGGGACGAATCGAGCACGACGCGGTCGACCATCATCGCGAGGAACAAGGCGGCGAGGTACACGTTCGTGAACCCGAAGTACCGCATCGCACGGGAGCGGTCAGACCTGAGCGCACTCGCGTACCCGATCATTCCGATCGACACGCCACAGGCGATGAGGGCGTAGATCCAGCCGAGGTCCGCGATCGGTATCACGAGGAAGGACATGCCGACGGTCACGACCGAGTACCAGAGGATCAGATCGAACGTCGCCCGCTCACCTGCGATCACGGGCATCATCGGGATCCGGGCAGCTCGGTAGTCGTCCTCGTACTTGAGGGAGAGGGCCCAGAAGTGCGGCGGCGTCCAGAAGAAGACGATCGCGAACATGATCCAGGCTGCAAGCGAGAGGTCCCCTGTGACTGCCGCCCACCCGATCAGGGTCGGGACGGCGCCTGCTGCCCCGCCGATCACGATGTTCTGCGTCGTCGTCCGCTTGAGGGTCATCGTGTACACGAAGACGTAGAACAGGTAGGCGACGACGGACAGGATCGCCGCCAGAAGCGTCGTGCCCACGGCAAGGACCACGAATCCGAGGGCACCGAGCGCGATACCGAAGGCTGCGGCGGCGCGCTTGTCGATGCGGTCCGTCGGGAGGGGCCGCCTCGACGTTCGGGCCATGATCCGGTCGATGTCGTCGTCGTAGACCTGGTTGATGACATTCGCTCCGCCCGCCGACAACGCGCCGCCGACGAGGGCGAAGAGGATGAGATCGATGCCGGGCCACCCACCTGCGGCAACCGCCATCGCGGGGACGGTCGTGATGAGCAACAGCTCGATGATCCGGGGTTTGGTCATCTCGACGTATGCACGCACCATCGCAGAAGCGCCCGAACCCCTGCTGTCCGTCATGCCGGGACCGTGGGGCGGCTGTCGACTCGTGCCGGATCACCCATGAGTGATGCACCGAAGGCCACGTAGACGATCCACAGCAGGTCCGCGACCAGCAGATGCACCACCTGGAGGATGAGCGGCGTCAGGAAGAAGATGTTGGCGATCCCGATGAACATCTGGGACAGGACGATCCAGGTGACTCCCGCAGCCGCGGTTCGCGTCGTCGAGGACGCCGTTCGCGACAGCGACGTCGCCAGCCACGCGACGAACAAGCCGCCGATCACCGCAACGATGGGGTGGACGATCCGCAAACGGCTGAGGGCTGGGGCCGTCGGGCCGAACTTGTCGGAGAGGTCACCGGTCACCGTCTCCGAGGGAAAGATCGTGTCTGCGAGGGCGTTCAACGCGCCGGTGGCCCCGAGAACGATGAGGACGATCGCGCCGCCGAGGACCCACGCGAAGCTCGACGATCGCCACGGACGCACCGGGACTCGCATACCCGAGCCCCACCAGGCGGTGACCGTCAAGGAGCCGAGCAGGAGGAACGTGTTTGTGAGGTGGAGTGGCACGACGATGATTCGACCGAGCGAGACATCGTCGTCGACCCAGCCGTAGATGACGAGGGCTGCACCGAGCAGGGCCTCGACGATGAGGATGACTCCCGACACGACCGCCGCCCTGCGAACGATGTGCCCCTTCTCGAAGAAGCGGAAGGCGAGGATCACCACGAGGAGGACGCCGAGCCCTGCGAGGAACGACGTCACGCGATGACTGAACTCGATGATGGTCTCGACGGCCGGGTTCGGAGGAATGAACTGGTCACCGCACTTCGGCCACGACTCCCCGCATCCGGCACCCGAGCCGGTGGCCCTGACGATGGCTCCGCCGAGGATGACCAGCACGGTGAATGCGAGGGTTGCCCAGGCTGCGATCGAGAAGGCTCGGAGACGCCTCGGTGAGAGTTCCGCCATCGGGCTAGGGTACCTGCGGGTGGACTAATCCGGCCGCAGCACGACCGACTCGGACGGGGCAGGTCATGACCACTGACCAACCGCCACCGGTACCATCCGGACATGAAGAAGATCATCCTCCTCGTCCTCGCAATCGGCATCGGGGCCATCATCTACAAGGTCCTGACGACCGAGGTTCCGATCGACGAGTCCTGAAGAGTGCTGGCCTTCCGCCGCTCCGGCGCCGGCCCGCCCGTCGTTGCACTCCACGGGTTCACGCACACCGGCGCCCAGTTCGACGAGCTCGCCCTGGGTATCGGCCGCACCGTCATCGCCCCCGATCTGCCTGGTCACGGTCACGGCGCGAGCGCTCCCGCATCCGTTGCGTCCGTTGTCTCACAGGTTGCAGAGACCATCGTCGCCGTCCATACCGGAGCCGTGCCGATCGTCGGATACAGCCAGGGCGGACGAGTGGCGCTGCTCGTCGCTGACGCCCGTCCCGATCTCGTATCCGGTCTTGCGCTCATCTCCACGACCCCCGGAATCGCCGATCCGGCCGATCATGGAGCACGTGCGCAGGCCGATCGGGACCTCGCATCACACATCCTCGCCGTGGGCATCGAGCGATTCCTCGACGAGTGGACCCGTTCGGGCATCACCTCCACGAGCCATCTCGAACCGGCTGCCCGTCGAGCCGATCTCGTCGTCCGCATGGAGAACACGGCTGCCGGACTGGCCGCCGCAGTCGAGGGCTACGGCCAGGGAGCGCAGCCGTCACTGTGGGACTCGTTGGCATCGATCACGGTGCCCGTCGTTCTGATCACGGGGAGCGAGGATCCGGTCTACACCGCTCATGCCGAGGCGATGGTGGAGAGGCTCCCCGACGCGTACGTCGAGGTGCTCGAAGGGGCACGCCACAACCCGCTGCTCGACACGCCGGGACTCGTCACCGCCGCGGTGTCAGGATTCCTCGATCGGCTCGGCTGATCCCGAGGACCAGTCGTAGAACCCGAGCCCCGACTTCTTGCCCAGACGACCGTCCGCGACCATCCTCCTGAGCAGGTCGGGCGGTTCGAATCGCGATCCGTAGACGGATGCGAGGTGCTCCGCGATCCCGAGGCGAACGTCGAGGCCGACGAGGTCACCGAGCATGAGGGGACCCATCGGATGCCCGTAGCCGAGGCGCATCGCCGTGTCGATGTCCACAGGCGAGGCGACCCCTGTTTCGACCATCCGGATCGCCTCGATCCCCACGAGGACACCGAGACGGCTGGTGGCGAACCCGGGGGCATCGTTGATGACCGCGTGCTCCATGCCGAGTCGTTCGACGGTGGCAACGATCCTCGCAAGGGTGTCGTCGGACGTCGCGCTCCCGCGCACCACTTCGACCAGGTGCATCGCCCACACCGGGTTGAAGAAGTGCATCCCGGCGAACGAGGTTGGATCCCCGAGTGAGGAAGCGAGCCGATCGATCGAGATGCTCGAGGTGTTCGAAGCCAGCGTGGTGGGGTTCCTGCGCTGCGCCGCGTCGAGGATGGAGCCCTTCAGCTCGGCGTCCTCGATGACCGCTTCGATGATCAGGTCGAGACCTTCGGGCATGTCGTCGATCGACCCGTGGGCGTGGAGCCCTCCGATCGCCGAGTCTCGCTCGGCAACCGTCAACTTCGCCCTGTCGACGGCAGCCTGCAAGGTTGCGGCGACGCGTTCCACCGCCCCTTGGGCGGTGGAGAGGTCCACATCGACGAGATGCACGTCATACCCGTTCGCGGCGAACCGGTGAGCGATGCCGATGCCCATCGTTCCGCCGCCGATGACCCCGACCCTCATCCGGCCTCCCTCCCGACGGTGCCCCGCTCCTCGGGACCCATCTGACTCGAATCCACGAATCCTGCCACAGCGTCGGCGATTGCACCCGGATCCGCGAGGATCGCCTCATGGCCGAGGCCCGGCAACCTGACGACGCGTGCATTCGGGATGAGGGAGGCAAGTTCCTCCTGGGTCGCCACACGGACCACTGTGTCACGTTCGGGGATGATGACGAGCGTCGGAGTCGTGATGCCATGGACCCGGTCCCGCGAGTCGAATCTCCATATCGCGTACGCGGCCTCGTGGTACAGGTTCGCATCGCGAGCGAGGAGGGAGTCCCACATCCATGCCTCATCCTCGATCCCGATCAGGCCGCGACTTCTCAGCATGAGGAACGAGGCCCACACCGCCTCCGCCCTCGATATCCGAGCGAGCGCCCTGGTCACACCGAAGAGCCCGAAGCTGAGCGGCCGCATCCGATCGATGGGCCGTGCCGCAGTCGCGCCCAGGACGAGGACACTCGCAATCTCGGGATGGCGCAGCACCAGCTCCTGGGCGACCATCCCTCCCATCGAGTATCCAACGACGGGGATCGGAGTCGGGACGCCGAGCTCCGTCATGATCGAGGCGACCTCGTCTGCCACGTCCGCGATCTCGAACCTCCCACGGATCCGATCCGACTTCCCGTGGTTGCGCAGATCCGGCACGATCACCCTGAACCGCCGTGCGAGGATCGGCATGAGCTTGTGGAACACCATCTCGCCGTCGAAGTTCCATCCGTGGATCAGGAGGATGGGTGGCGCATCCGGATCTCCCAACTCGCGGACGAAGAACTCGTGACGGCCGACGAACACGCTCCTGCCCGGAACCATCAGCGGACGCCTCTGCTCGCCGTTCGTCCGAGGAACGGGATCTGGGCCGAACAACCGCCATGCAAGCCAGGACGCGCCGACGACGCCGACGGTCCGTGTTATCAACCGGGCCACATCGGAACGCTACCGATGTCGCAGATATCGTGATCCGGTGCCGCTAGCGTCCCTCCCAATGGACGACATCCGCCTCACCGCGTACTCGCACGGCGCGGGTTGAGCGTGCAAGCTCGGACCTGACGAGCTGACGCAGGTTCTGCGTCCCTTGCACGACCATCCAGCCACGCGCCACCCGGACCTGCTCGTGGGTTTCGCCGGGTCCGACGACGCCGGGGTCATTCGCCTCGACTCCGAGCGGGCCCTCGTCCAGACGGTGGACTTCTTCACGCCGATCGTGGACGACCCGTACGACTGGGGACGGATCGCTGCCGCGAATGCCCTCTCGGACGTCTATGCGATGGGAGCGGACCCGTTGACTGCGCTGCAACTCGTGGGATGGCCGAGGGACGACCTCCCGATGGACCTGCTCTCGTCCGTCATCCGCGGCGGTGCCGATGTGATGGCCGCTGCCGGATGTGTCATCGTCGGGGGCCACTCGATCGACGACAGGGAACCGAAGTACGGGTTCGCCGTGACCGGGGTGGCGCCACCGGGCGACATCACCACGAACAGCTCGGCGAGCGCCGGCCAATCGCTGTATCTCACGAAGCCGATCGGAACCGGAATCCTCTCCACCGCGCTCAAGAACGGGCGCCTCGATCCCTCCTCGGTCACCGAGCTCGTTGCCGTCATGACGACCCTCAATGCCGCACCCGCCCGTGCCGTCCGACGGATCGGCGCACGAGCAGTCACGGATGTGACCGGATTCGGGCTCCTCGGACACCTCGCGGAGATGGTCAGGGCCTCGGGGACGAGCGCGGTCGTGGAGGTGGCGACGGTGCCATTCCTCGAGGGCGCCCGTTTCCTCGCCGAGGAGGGCATGATTCCTGGGGGGACCAGGAGAAACCTCGATTCCGTCTCCGCGATGCTCGATCCGGGAGGTTCCGACGAGGTCGACCGCATCCTCCTCGCTGACGCCCAGACGTCCGGGGGCCTTCTCATCGCCGTCGACGCGGCGATGAACAGCGCCTTCGAGCAGGCCATCGAGGACGAGGGAGCATCCGCATGGCGCATCGGTTCCATGGTGGTCAGGACCTTCGCCCACGGTCCCTCCGGCCAGATCATGCTCGCCTGACCCACGCTGTCGCAGCTACCTCTGGCCACCTGTTCCCAACCCGTCGAGGGGTCCGGGAATTGTCCTGCATGGTCCGGTTCGAAGCGGTAACGTTCGCCTGTTGGCCGGTTGCGGACACGTCTGCCGGACCCTCTCGTCCCCCCTGGAGGTTCCGGCGTGGCGACGGTGGGTCCCCACCCCGGTGGGGATCCACCGGTCGCCCGAGGTCAGGTCCGAGCATCGACCGAGGCGATAGGCTGGCGACGAAATGAGGATCCGCATCCCACGCCCGCGCCAGTTCGGCTCGATGCTCAGGGATCTCGCACGTCGCGACCCCGAGGAGGCCGAGGCGTACCTCGACACCCATCAGGATGCGTGGGAGGATCTCGCCGAGCGAAACCCCCACGACGCCGCCGACATCCTCGAGGCCATCGACGAGGAGGGCGCCGCTGACCTCCTTCGTGACCTCGATCTGGCTGACGCAGGTGACGTCCTCGACGAGATGCGCCCTGAGGCGGCCGCAGACGTCCTCCAGGAGATGCAGCCAGAGCGGGCGGCTGAGCTGGTCTCCCAGATGGAGCCCGATCAGGCAGCCGATGTGATCGGCGCGCTCGACGCGGAGGACCGGACGGCAGTGCTGCTGCACCTCGATCGCGCTACGGCTGCCGAGGTCGAACGCCTCCTCATGTTCGCCGCCGACACCGCGGGCGGCATGATGACGACCGACATCGCCGCGCTGCCCGTCGGCCTGTCGGCCGGCGAAGCGATCGAGGCCCTCCGACGGCTCCACGACGAGCTCGGTTCGAACCTGCTGTACGTGTACGTCGTCGACGACGACGGACGGCTCCTCGGTGTCGTTTCGTTCCGCGATCTCGTGTTCGCGAGGCCCGGTTCCGCCCTCGATGAGGTCATGGAGCCTCACGTGGTCAAGGTGTCGACCGATACCGACCGCGAGCAGGTCGCCGAGCTCGTCCAGCGATATCGCCTGATCGCCATCCCGGTCGTCGACGGCGACGAGCGTTTGGTCGGCATGGTGAAGGTGGCCGAGGCCCTCGAGGCGATCCAGGCCGAGGCAGGTGAGGACATCGCAGTGATGGTCGGCGCAGGTGTCGAGGAGACGGTATTCACGCCCGTGAGCCAGTCGGTGAGGCGCCGGATCCCATGGATCGCGTTCAACCTCTTCGTCGGCATCCTGATTGCAGCGGTGATCTCACAATTCGAGGCGACCCTGACGACCTACGCGGTCCTGGCCGCATACATGCCTCTCGTCGCCCTCCTTTCGGGCAACTCGGGTGCCCAGTCACTCGCCGTCATCATTCGGTCGATGGCGGTCGGGGACATTCCGCGAGGGCGCGCATGGCGCGCGATCAGGCGGGAGGTCGCGGTGGGCCTCATCGATGGGCTCATCATCGCGGCGATCGCAGCGTCCACCGCTGCGTTGACGTTGCACCTGTTCCAGGATTCAGGGGGCGAGGCCGTGGGGGCTGTCGAGCTCGCAGTGATCATCTTCGTTGCGGTGTGGATCGCGTTCATGGTCGCGGGCCTCGTCGGAGCCGGAATACCCGTCGCTCTGCGAAAGGTCGGTCAGGATCCCGCGGTCGCATCGAACATCTTCCTCACGATGACCACCGACATGGTCGGTTTCGGAGGTTTCCTGGCCATCTCGACCCTGCTCCTGAGCTGACGATCAGCTCCCGAGCACGGCCGATCCGCTCGAGGCAAACGGGCCGAGGTATGTGATCCGGAACCCCTCGTCGAGCCTCGCGAGGTAGTTCGCGCCCACGGTGTCCATCTGCTCCTCGGATGCGTCAGGGTCCGAGACGACGGTGGCCGCCGCGGAGCTGTCGACCACGTGCAAGGTGGTGACGGGCGGGAAGAGCTCCACGACCTCGAAGATGATGTCGTAGAGGTCGATGTCGGTGAGGCTGTCGTACGAAGAGGGATCGAGGAGGACCGTGACCTCGTCACCGAGACCGTCTGTCGGCATTCGAGAGAAGATGCGGTAGATGGGAGCCGACAACTCGTTGACGGGCGGAAGGGTGGTCGTGGTGGCTTGCGTCGTGGCGGCGACCGTCGTGGATGGGGCGAGTGTCGTGATCGGATCCGTTGCGATCGTCGTTCCGGGACCACCGCTCGACGAACACCCCGAGGCGATGAGTGCGAGTACGGCGAAACCCACAGCCGAGGGCTGCCATCGGATCATGGGGTGATGCTACCTCCGGCTGATCCGTCGAGACGGTCTTGCCGCCAGGTCTCGTAGTCGACACCGTCGAGATACGGCACATTGTTCACAACGGGGAACAGGGCGCTGACGCGCTCGAAGGTCGACTCATCGTCGAACCTGGCGAGGAGCTCGAATGCGAGGTCGAGCTGGGGACGCCATGCCTTGACTCCGAGCGCCATGTCGACCCTCGCCTTCCAGTCCTCGGGTCCACCACCGGATCCCCTGTCGACCCAGAAGGCGGCGAGCCGTCGCCCTGCCATGAGGCATCGTCTCACATGCCTCGCGAGTACCTTGTCGATCGGGGTTTCGAGCGCCACAGCCTCCGACCAGTCGACAAACGCCTGCTCGTTCCATTTCCCCGGCTCCATCGAGCACCCCCGGTAGAGGGCGTCGACGGCATCGAGCAATCCGCTCACCCGGTCTCCCGTTCCACGAGTTCCCGGAACCCTTCGGCGAGGCGCCTCACGACGGGACCTTGACGAAACACCGCGGTTCCGACGGCGGTGACGGGGAGGACCTGGCGAACCGTCGACATGATGAACACCTCGTCGGCGCCGATCAGGTCGCTCCGAACGAAACGATCCTCGCGCACGGGGATGCCTTGGGCGATGGCGACCTCGATGGCCGCCTCACGGGTGATCGACGCCAGGATGTGGCTGTCGAGGGCCGGTGTGCAGAACGCACCGTCGGAAATCCATCCGATGGAGAACGTCGGTCCCTCGAGCACGACGTCACCATCCCCCACCAGCGCAGCATCGTCGAACCCATTGGATCTCGCCTTGATCGTTGCTGCAAGGTTCGGTCCGTACGACAGCGTCTTGGCACCGGTGAGTTCGGATGAGCGTCCGTCAGCGTGCCATGGAGCATCCAGGAGGTCGAGGCGGACCGATGCGGGGATGTCGGGCAGGGGTTCGAGGAACGCGACGACGACATTGTCAGTGCCAGGGTGCTTCGCATCGACACCACCCGTGACATACACCCGCAGGACACCGTCGCCGGGGGATGCGACCGTGGTGCACCAGGCCTCGAGGAGCTCCCTCGGCGGCAACGGGATCAGGAGGTTCGCGGCGCTGCGCTCGAGTCGATCGAGATGGCCACCCAGCCGGAACGGGACCCCGTGGTAGCACCGCATCGCCTCGAAGCACCCGTACCCGCGCTGGAACCCGATGTCGAAGACACTCACACGCGCGGCGTCGGGATCGTATTCGATACCGTTCATCAGCACCGGACCGAGCACGCGGTCGGTCACGGGCGGAAGCCGTTGGTGAGGGGAAGCCGCCGATCACGACCGAACGCCTTGAGGGTGATCTTGACCCCGGGCGCGGCCTGTCTCCGCTTGTACTCGTTTCGATCGACCATCGTCGCGATCTCCCTCACGATCTCTTCGTCGATGCCTGCTCGTGAGATATCCGACGCGGTCATGTCGAGCTCGATGTACCGGAACAGGATGTCGTCGAGGACCTCGTACGGTGGAAGCGAGTCGACGTCGCGCTGGTCGGGACGGAGCTCGGCCGACGGCTCCTTCTCGATGATCGCCGTGGGGATCACCTCACCGCGGGTGTTCCGCCAGCGTGCGAGGTCGTAGACCATGGTCTTGTACACGTCCTTGAGCACGGCGAAGCCGCCGTTCATGTCACCGTAGAGCGTGGCGTATCCGACCGCCATCTCTGACTTGTTGCCGGTCGCGACGACCATGCCCCCGTGCTTGTTCGAGACCGCCATGAGCACCGTTCCCCGAATCCTGGACTGGAGGTTCTCCTCGGCGACGTTCGCAGGAGCGTCACCGAAGACCTCGTCGAGGGCGGTGAGGAAGTCGGCGAAGATCTCGTCGATGGGGATCGTGTCGATCCGGATGCCGAGGCGCTCGGCCAGGTCGATCGAGTCGTCCACCGAACCCTGCGACGAGTAGCGCGACGGCATGGTGATTCCTCGCACCCCATCCGGTCCGAGCGCATCGACGGCGATCGCTGCGGTGAGTGCGGAGTCGATGCCACCGCTGAGGCCGATGATGACCTCGGAGAACCCATTCTTGGTGACGTACCCGTGCAGGCCCGTGCACAGGGCGAGGTAGACCTCCTCGAGATCCTCGAGCTCCTCCGCGATCGCAGGGGAGTCGATCGTGACCACGTGCGATCGGGCGGATCCGACGTCGATCACGGGGAGCAATGGAGCAGCGTGACCCTCGAGCGTCACATCGACGACGAACAGGTCCTCGAGGAATTCGGGTGACCTGGCGAGGATCGCACCGTCGGGAGCGATGACGACGGAACCGCCGTCGAATACGAGCTCGTCCTGACCCCCGACGGCGTTCACATACACGACGGCGCAACCGCCCGCGGTGGCGCGTTCGCGCAACATCGAGAGCCGTTCCGTCCGTTTGAACACGTGATAGGGCGAACCGTTGATGTTCAGCAGGACTTCCGCACCGCCGACGGCCTGGCCCGTCGGCGGACCGTCCTCGTCCCAGATGTCCTCACAGATCGATACACCGCACAACGCCGATCCGATGGCATGGAGCCTCATCGGCGTCCGACCCTCGACGAAGTACCTCGCCTCGTCGAACACGCCGTAGTTCGGGAGCAGCACCTTGTGGTAGACGTCGACGATGCGACCCGACGAGACGATCGCGGCTGCGTTGGCCACACGCCGCCCGCGGGCGTCGTCATCCTTGCGGGCGAACTCGAGGCGGTCGACGAACCCCACCACGACCGCGGTCGCACCCGATGCTGCCGCGATGCGCTCGAGGGCGGCGAGGTTCTCGTCGACGAAGCCGTCACGCAGGACCAGATCCTCCGGCGGGTATCCGGAGATCGCGAGCTCCGGAAGGACGAGTACGTCGGCGTCGTGTTCCTCTGCCCATGCCATCGCGTCCAGGATCCGGGACTCGTTCGCGGCGATATCGCCGACCACGAAGTCGAGCTGCGCTCCGGCAACCCGCAGCACGCGTGTCACAGGCCCTCCGTCGTCTCGACGATGAGATGGTCGACGACGGCACGGAGCGCCTCCTGTTTGGATGCCCCGTCGTCGAGAGCGGCGTTGTAGGTGCGAAGCTGGCGGTCCGAGCTCGTGCCCTCTGCCGTGATCTGGCGAATGCGCATCACCGAGTCGAGTGATCCGAGCGAGGCTGCGGCGTCGCCGACGAGTTCGATGAGCTCCTCGGCGAGGTCAGCCATCGCGACCAGCTCTCCGCGCCCGAAGTCGATCAGGGACTCCTCGACACCGTACCGTTGCGCCCGCCAGCTGTTCTCGGCGATCAGCATTCTCGAGTAGACACGCCACCTCTGGTTGTGCCGACGGCGTTCGTACAGCATGGCGAGCAGTGCCTGGTAGAGCGCAGCGATCGAGATGGCATCCTCGTACCTGGTGCAGATGTCCGACGACCTCATCTCGAGGGTCGGATACCGCGCCGAAGGGCGGATATCCCACCACAGCTTCGTGGAATCCTCGATCACGCCGGTCGTCACCAGCACGTCGACGTGGCGCTGATAGTCCGACCAGTCGCTGAAATCATCGGGGATCCCCGTGCGAGGCAGGGCGCGGAATACGGCGGGACGATAACTCTTGAGTCCCGTGTCGTTGCCGTGCCAGAACGGGCTCGACCCCGACAACGCCAGGATGTGGGGCAGGAAGTACGACACCTGGTTCATGAGGTCGATCCGCAGGTCCTTGTCCGCGATCTCCACGTGCACGTGCATCCCGCAGATGAGCAGCCTGCGCACGACGCCCTGGAGCGCATCAGCGAGGAGCCGGTACCTCTCCTTGTCCGTGAACTGTTGGTCGCCCCAGACCGCGAACGGATGCGTGGAAGCCGAGATGATGGCCATGCCGTGTTCCTCGACGGTGTCCGAGACGAACCTGCGCATGACGGCAAGGTATTCGGCGAGTTCCGTCACGTTTGCGCTGACCGGGGTACCGATCTCGATCTGTGAGCGGAGGAACTCGGGACTGGTCATCCCGACGGGTGGGGACTCGAGCCTGGTGAGGACGGCTTCCGGGAGGTCCGCCACGAGGTCGCGCGTCGACCGGTCGACGACGAAGTACTCCTCCTCGACACCGATCGTCAGGCTCGGGCGCTCGGGAATCATCATCGACCTCCGCATGACAGGCTAGACCATCGAACCGGGCATCACGGAACGACGAGGAGGCCCTCCGATTCGAGCGCGAGCTGCAGCGCCCCTTCCTCCCCCGGCCTCACCGACAGGGTGAGGACACCACCGCCGCCGTACGGCGCATGACGCATCTGGATATCGCGAATATCGACCCCGGATGCCTCGAAGGCATGCCCGACCTTTGCGAGCTCACCGGGGCGGTCCGCAAGCGCAACGCGAACGTGGGCAACGGGCGATCCCAATGCGCGGCGCGTGTCACGCGCCGTGGTCAACATGGTGAGGAGGGAGTCGTCCCTGCTCACGATGGCGGCCTCGATCGCCGAGAGACGCTCGCGCAGCGCCCCGATGGCGTGGAGAACCGCTTCGTCGTTCGTCTTGAGGATCTCGACCCACCCGAGCGGCTCGGACGCCCCGACCCTCGTCAGATCTCGGAAGCTCCCTGCGGCGAGATCGAGGGACGCGTCGTCCGCTGCTGCGGTCGCGAGGAGGGCGCTCGCAACGACCTGGGGGAGGTGGCTGATGAGGGCGACGGCACGATCGTGCTGAGCTGCTCCCATGAGGATCGGTCTGGCACCGAGGCCCTCGACGACCTCGAGCACCACCGCGCCGGCATCCTCTGGCGCTCCATCCACGACGACCCACGAGGCACCGCTGAACAGCGCGGGACTCGCTGCCTCGGGCCCCGACGTCTCGCGGCCCGCCATCGGGTGCGTTCCGACGAAGCGGGGCAGGTGCCCCGACACCGCCACGACAGCTTCCTTGACGCCCGCGACGTCCATGACCACGGCGTCCGTCGCCAGGGAGGCCACGATCTCGATCGTCGCCTTTGGTGGTGCTGCAACGACGACGAGGTCCGCGCCATCGATCGCCGAGGCGATCGAGTCGTCATGAGAGTCGATGAGGCCGAGCTGGATCGATCGAGCCGCGATGTCAGGGTCGGCATCGTGACCGACGACGTGCCACCCCATCGCACGGAGTCCAGCGGCGATCGATCCGCCGATGAGGCCGACGCCGATGACCGCTGCTCTCCTCGTCGCCAACGAAACGCTCCTCGTGTGTCGCGTAGGGGTCAGGCGGGAGGCTAGGTGTGACCGGACAACAGGTGCGATTCCGGGACCTCGCCGACAGCCTCGAATCCCTCCACTTCGTGCAAACCATTGCCGACGAACGAACTTGGTGGCGATAATGGCTGCCCACCGCCTCCCCACGATGCGGGCAGGCGCAGGGCGATCGTCATCGAACGAGGACGCGAGCGCGGAGGACGCGATGCCCACGGATGAACCTCGGATCCGCGCAATTGGAGCGAAGGCGCCAATCCGGGTTCTGGCCGTCGCTGCGGTCATGCTGAGCGTCATTACCGGGTGCGGTTCGCCGAGCGGAACCACCTCGTCCACGCAGGACAGCACGACGACGACGACAACTGCCGCACCCGCGACATCACCACTGATGGGATCCTGGGAACGTACCGGAGGAAACTTCTCGGTCCTGCAGGGGATGATCGTGGAGGTCGACGAGGCGGCTTCCGAGGGGACGATCACCAAGGTCCCAAGGAACCCCTTCCAGTTCAAGATCGGTGATGTCAAGTGGGGCTCCATCACGGCGGTATCCGGAGGGCGGTTCCGGATCTTCGACCTCAGCCGCGAGTCCGGCACAGGGACGGCCTCAAAGGTCACCGGCGTCATCACCGTGGTTGACGGGGGGGAGACGCTCGAGATTCGCTTCTCGTCCACGGGAACCATCCAGATCTGGACACGCGTTCCGTAGGCACGCACCCAGGGCTCCGTTACGAGTCCTCACCGCATCACCCGGTGTTGTCGTCGGTCTCGCCGGCCCTGAGCTTGCCCACGGAGTTCCTCCTACCCTCGGGCATATGAAGCGGGTCTTCGTCACCGGTGCCGCGAGTTGGACGGGTGGCCAGCTGGTCAGGGCGCTTGCCGCTCGACGGGATGTCGAGGTGTTCGCTGTCGACGACGAAGCGCCACGTGTGGCGTTCGACGCCGAGTTCAAGTTGCTGGACCTCGACCGGCTCGCACTCGCCCGGTACGTCCTCGAGATCGAACCCGACGTGGTCGTCCATCTGCAGTCGGTCCACCGCAGGGCCGAGGAGGGCCACACAACCGGAGCCGAGGATCGGATCATCGGTGCCTTGGCGTTGTTCGGGGCGATCGAACGGGTCCAGTCCGTCTCCTCCGTGATCGTCAAGTCTGATACGGCCATCTACGGATCGAATCCCAGGAACCCCTCCGTCGTCGATGAATCGACACGCCCAAGGGGCCGCTCGAGCCGATTCCAGAGGGACCTCGCCGAGATGGAGCGTTTCGTGGCAGGACTCTCCGACCGCCTCCCCGACGTCGTGTTCACGACGCTGCGCTTCGCACCGATCTTCGGTCCCCGAGTCGCGAACCCGATCAGTCGCTACCTCACCCTGCCGGTCGTGCCCACGCTCCTGGGCTTCGATCCCCGCCTCCAGTTCACGGATGAACGAGACGCCGTCGCCGCCATCGAGTATTCGCTCGACCATCCGGTGTCGGGCACGTTCAACGTCGCGGGTGACGGTCAGATGTATCTCTCGCGCGTACTCCGCCTCGGAAGGCGAGCTCCCCAGCCGCTGCCGGGCCGCGTGTTCGATACCGCGCTGCGGACCCTCCGCAGAACCGGGCTGGTCATCCCTGACCACCTCTCGGGCCTCCTGAAGCACGGCCGCGTCGCAGACACGACCCTGATGCGTACCGAGCTCGGCTTCGCTCCCCGCTACACATGTCGCATGACGGTGATGAACACCTATCACCCGGAGATCTCACCATGACCGGGGACTTCCGATCGATGACGAAGGCAGAGCTCCTCCAACACGCCCGAGCGATCGATCTGAGGGGGAGGTCCTCGATGACGAAGGCCGAGCTCCTCGCCGCCCTGGAGGAGACAGCGACAGCCGGGAAGGCGGCTGACCGGGCCGGACACAAGGCGATCGAGATCCCTGAGGGACTCGGATCCCTTTCGCTACCGGGTATCTCAGCAGAGGACCGGGCCGAGGCCCGCCAGCGCCGATCGGCGCTGAACGACCGGCTCCGCGCCTTCGTGGACCCTGCGACGCACTGCCCGTGGCGGAGCATCGAGGGACACCCCTGCGGGCTGCCCGTGTCAGTCGGTGCATCCCGGTGCGGTCTCCACGGTGATGGCTCCATTGCCGATCGGGCCTTTCCCCTGACCGGCATCCTCGGGTTCAGCGCATGGCCCGCTCTCTGGCGCCACCTCATGCTCGCAACGTACGACGTCGACGCCTTCGGTCTCGATCCCGTCGTGGCCGAGATGGTGTGGCATGTGCTCAATGGCCTCTACTACGACTACTTCCGCGTGGAGGTCGACGGGATCGAGAACATCCCGCTGGATGGACCCGCAGTGCTCGTCGCGAACCACGGCGGCGCGGCGCTCCCCTACGACGCTGCGATGCTGTCGCTCGCCGTCATGAACGAGGCCGAGGTCCCGCGACGCGTGCGCGTCATCGGGACGGAGATCTTCAACATGCTGCCCTTCGTCTCGCACCTGTACCGGAAGGTCGGTGCAGCCCACGCAACCCGCGAGGATGCTGCCGAGATCCTCAGGCGCGGGCACCTCCTCGGTGTCTTCCCCGAAGGAGAGCGCGGGTTCATGAAGCCGGTGTGGGAGGCCTATCGCGTCGGGCGCCTCGGACGTGGTGGGTTCGTCGAGATCGCCCAGGACGCCGGCGCGGTGATCGTCCCCGTAGCGATCATCGGCTCCGAGGAGGTGCATCCAGCCGTGATGACCTCGAAGCTCCTCGCCCGCCTCGTGAGGGTCGTCTTCCCGGAGCAGCGGGTCGAGGAGATCGCCATCGCACTCAATCCGATCCCCCTCCCGATCCGGTGGAGGATCCGGTTCCTGGAACCCGTACCCGCGGATCGGCCACTCGATGCGCTCGACCTCCTCCAACGATCCGAGGACATCCGTCGCTCCATCCAGGAAGCCCTCGACGACATGCTCGCCTCACGTCGCACATCGTTCTGAGGTCGTCTGCTGTCATTGTGCGTGCTTGCAATTGCAAGCAATATGCTGTATGATGCAATCGACTATGAAGACACCGCAGCTTGGGGACGTCGGTTCGTTCATCCGTGAACAGCGGGAACGCAGCGCACTGTCGATCCGCAAACTCGCTGATCTGACCGGGGTCTCGAACCCCTATCTGAGCCAGATCGAGCGTGGGGTCCGAACACCATCGGCGGAGATCCTCAGATCCATCGGCGAGGCCCTGTCCATCCGGACGGAGACCCTCTACGAGCGGGCAGGACTCCTCGACAGGGACGAACCTCCGGGAGTGACCGAGGCAATCGAAGCAGACCCCGGGCTGACGGCGAACCAGAAGAGAGCCCTGATGGAGATCTATACGACCTTCATCGCACACGACAAGGAGGAGCAATGAACCTCGAAACCTCGAAGGAAACGGCCACGAAGGCCGTGAAGACGGTCACAGGGACCGTCGCCGATACCACGACGACGGCAACGACCAAGGCGAAGGAATACACCGAGGTCGCAGCCGGTAAATTCTTCGACTACTCGACAGCGGCCACCGATTCGGTCAAGGAGGCAACCGACACCGCGACGTCTCGCGCCAGCGAGTACGGCACCGCTGCTGTCGCCACGATCGCCGATACCGCAACGGAGATCATCGACCAGGGAAGGGTCCTCGCACACAAGGGCTTCGTCCGCGTGAAGGAGTTCCAGGTCGGAGACAAGAAGGTCGGCGAACGCGCCCAGGCGACCGTCGACACCGTCACTGAGAAGATCGACGTTGACCAGATCCAGGATCAGGTCGCGAAGCTCCGTCACCAGATGGAGGGTGTCCTGAGCACATGGAAGGACACGTTCCGTCCCTCGACGGCGCCCGCAACGGCTCCCAAGCCCGCCGCAGTGAAGCCCGCTGCCAAGAAGCCGGCAGTCAAGAAGCCGGCAGCGAAGGCGACAACGGCCACCAAGCCTGCCGTCAAGAAGCCGGCCGCAAAGAAGGCGACACCCAAGGCGTCGACCACGGCACGGAAACCTGCCGCAAAGAAGGCGACACCAAAGGCGACGACCACAGAGGCGTCGACCACCAAGACGACCGCATAGTCGACTTGGGTCACAGACGGACGTGGGGCCCGCACCCGGTGCGGGCCTTCGTCATTTCGAAACGATCAGGAGACCACCGTCGAGTCCAGGACGACGGCCGTGTCCACCCAGCCCTGCACCATCTCGATCGTGGGGAGGCGCTGCACGGTGCGCCGCTTCGTGTTCACCTGGGTCATCAGCGTCATGAGGTTCGCGGCGTTCCGACGTCGGAGCGCCTTGACGGTATCGACCCCGGCCGAACCCAGGAGGTCCGCGTACTCCGAACCGATCCCATTGATCCGCATGAGGTCGGCCTGATGCGCCCAGCGAAGCAGGTCAACGGTGGCGATGCCGGTTCTCTCCGAGAGGTCCGATCGCTGCGTGCGGGTGCCGGCCTGCTGGAGCAGCGCCTCCGTCGTTCGGACGCGAGCCTTGCGAAGCTTGGTTGCGTCCCGATGATCGATCGCACGAATGGCCGCAATCGACGCCATCGGCTCCACTCCTTCTGACCAGCGCTCAGTGAACGCCGAGACTACTCATGTGCATCGGACCGTTGCATATCGAGTCACCTGCGTGGGGACGGAAGGTCCTCGACACGTTCGATGATTCGAGGTGCGAGGTGATCCACGTGGACTTCCTCGACCGATCGGGCATGCGTCGCGACGACGTCATGGACGTCGATCGCCCCCTCCTGACCGAGGAACACATCCCACACGGATCGTGCGAGCACAACGGGCCAGCCGCGGGTGTATCGGTACTTCGGCACTGTGGCGTCAGCCTCGGTCGCCCTCGCCCGGTCGATGAGCGCGCCGACGATCCCCGCATCCACCCCCGGTTGATCACCACGCGCGAGGATGCAGTGCGTCACCGAGCGATCCCGAGAGGCCATATCCAGTACGGCCCGAATCGGCGAGGCCGAACCCTCCGCCCACGAGGGGTCCACCACGACCGAGACGTCGGACAGGCTCGACTCGCGTTCGACGTCCTCGTCGTCGGCTCCGAGCACCACGACGACCTCGTCGACCGGCCAGGACATCGCGTCGGCGACCACCAGGTCGACCAGCTTCGTGCCACGCACGTCGGCGAGATACTTCGACGATGGGAATCCCTCACTGCGATCGGCAGCGAGGATGGCGGCGACGATGGACATGGCGCGGGAGGCTACTCACCGCAGGTTGCGGATCGCCCTGACGAGCATGCCTTGCACGTGGGACAGCCACGCAACAGCTGCCAGGGCGGGGTCCGTCGCAATGCGGTCCTCCCAGGAGGCGCCTTCTTCGAACGCACCGGCGCGTGCAGCGAGGACGAGCCTCGCCTCGTTGAGGACGCGCACCAACGAGAGGGCCTCGTGGCGTGTCAACTCCGGGGCTCCGGCCGCGACCTCCACGAGGACACGACCATCGACACGGCGGGCGATCCCCCGTTCACCGGATACCAGTCGTTCGAATGCCTGGGATGCGTCAGCATCGTCGGTGTACGCATCGCGATGCAGGACGTCGAATGCCGGGTCGGATCCATCGTCCCCGACGGATGCGAGGAGTTCGGGAATGCTGGCGAGCACGCCACGGTCCGTGACCGAGAGCTCCACGACGATACGGCCCGAGCGCACGGAGAACACGCCCCTCACTGCTCCATCGTTGCCCACAGCCCGTAGGCATGGAGTCGCTGGACATTGAGCTCGGCTTCGTCCCTCGTCCCGTTGAACACAACGGCCCTGCCCTCGTTGTGGACCTGGAGCATGAGACGTCTGGCCTTGCGCGCGGAGAAGCCGAACAGCTCCTGGAAGACGAAGACGACGTAATCCATGAGGTTCACGGGGTCATCCCAGACGATCACGACCCACGGGGACGCGTGGTCGACGGTCGTGTCGGACTCCGGCAGGAGGACAGGAGCCTCGATGGTCGTCAATGGCGATCAGATGCGTCCTCGCGATCGATGCCGCGAGTCCTTCGTTGTTCGTTGATCCACACCTCGAAGTCATCCCTCGAGACTCGCCACTCCCTCCCGAACTTCACGGCGGGAAGCTCGCCGGAGCGGAGAACGGAGGTGACGACGAACGTCGAGACATCCATGTATTCGCAGATGTCCGCAACGCTCAGCCACGGCTTGTCGATGTCGACCCGTACGTCATCCATGCCTTCCAGCGTAGGCTTCGGCCGCGGACGTTTCCACGGGTTCGCGAAACCCCTTGCGAACCGGACCTGCCGATCGTATCGTCAGTTGGCTGGGACAACGACCTCGAGGTCGAACGCATCTGGGTCGTATGCTTGTGACGAAGGTGCCATGGCGGGCGGATGATCGGGAAGGTTGAAGACATGATCAGCGCATCAGCCGCCGACGCGCACCGATTCGGACGCGTCAAACGGAATGGTTACGACCCTGCCGAGGTCGATGCCGTGGTGTCGCGCCTCGTCGCGACGCTCCGGACATACGAGGACCGCACCGCCATGCTCGAGGAGCGTCTCGCCGAGGCCGACGCATCCGCCGATGCCATCAGGCGGACATTCATCGCAGCCGAGAAGACCCGGGACGAGATCCTCGACGGTGCCCGCGAGCACGCATCATCGATCACGGACACCGCACGCCGCGAGGCCGAGGACGTGCTCAGCGTCGCACGGAGTGAGGCCGCCGAGATGACCGAACGTGCCCAGCAGGAGACCGCAGCCCTCGGTGAGCTCGCTGGTCGCCTCGACCTGGAGATCGCCGCGACCCGCACTCGCCTCCTCGAATCGGCCGAGGCAACCGCAGACGGGATCATGTCAGACGCCGAGGCCGCTGCGGCCGAGCGCACCGCCACTTCCACGGCATTCGCACAAGCGGAGCTGGAAGCGGCCACGGCCGAAGGCACGGAGCTTCGCCGCCGCTCCGAGCTCGCAGCCCGAGTGGCGGCGACGGCGGCAGCATGGACGCTTCGCGAGGCGCTGCTCGAGAGCGCCCAACTCCTGGCTCGCGCCGAGGAACGGGCCATCCTGGTGGTCGCCGACTCCGAACGGGAGAGTGCCGCCCTCATCGACCGAGCCGAGCGGCTCCGATCCGCGATCGCGACACTCGAGGCGTCGGCTGCGAGCCTCGCTGCCATGACGGCAACGAACGCGTCGGTCATCGACCTCAGCGAGATCGAGGCACTCGAGACCGCAGACCTCGACATGGCGGCCTTCGACGCTCCGCCTGTGAACGCGGTCCCCTTCGACTCGAAGAGACATGACCGCGAGGCAGAGGGGGAGGAGGACGATCCCGTCGCGGGGGTGTTCGGCGAGGGCCCACGTCTCCTCACCGTTGCCGAGGCGACCGCCGAGCTCGACCTCACGCAGGACGATCATGCGACCGAGCCCCCTGGCGACGAGCGACCGGCTCAGGCGACGTACTACCAACGAACAACAGGTGTCCCGCTGTCCGAGCGAGTGAAGCTCGCGAGGAAGTCCAGCTGACGCGACTGCGAAGCGGGCGGAGATGACGCACCGGTGGGGTGACCCACCGGTGTTCGTCATTGTGTGCCCACCACCGACCCGCCGTCCTCGCCGGTGTTCGGGGCCATCTCGGGCCTCATCGGTGATGTCACGACCGCCCCAGCGCTCCGTGACAAACCGGGAATTGATACGACCCGACTCAAGTTATACTGCTGAATCTGACTAATACCGCCTGCGCTCACTGCAGGGGTGGCAACAAGGAGTATGACCATGGCTCGAGCGGTCGGCATCGACCTCGGAACGACGAATTCGGTGATTTCAGTCCTCGAGGGCGGGGAGCCGAAGGTGATCGCGAATGCGGAGGGGCATCGTACGACGCCGTCCGTGGTCGCATTTGCCAAGAACGGTGAGGTCCTCGTCGGTGATCAGGCGAAGCGGCAGGCCATCACGAACCCCGATCGGACGATCCGTTCGGTGAAGCGCCACATGGGCACCGACTGGACCACGGTCATCGACGGCAAGACCTACACGGCCCAGGAGATCTCCGCCCGCATCCTGCAGAAGCTGAAGAAGGACGCAGAGGACTTCCTCGGTGAACCGATCACGAAGGCTGTCATCACGGTGCCGGCGTACTTCGGCGATGCCCAACGGCAGGCGACCAAGGAGGCCGGGCAGATCGCAGGTCTCGAGGTCGAGCGGATCGTCAACGAGCCCACGGCCGCATCACTCGCGTACGGGCTTGACAAGAACAACGACGAGTTGATCCTCGTCTACGACCTCGGTGGTGGCACGTTCGACGTGTCCGTGCTCGAGATCGGCGAGGGTGTGTTCGAGGTGAAGTCCACGTCCGGTGACACGAACCTCGGGGGCGATGACTGGGACCAGAAGGTGATCGACTGGCTTGTCAGCGAGTTCAAGGCCGAGAACGGCATCGACCTGGCGAAGGATGCGATGGCCCTCACACGCCTCAAGGAGGCTGCCGAGAAGGCAAAGATCGAGCTGTCCTCCGTTCAATCGACCGAGATCAACCTCCCGTTCATCACGGCAAACGCCGACGGTCCCATCCATCTGCTCAAGACGCTCTCACGTGCGGAATTCGAGCGCATGACGGTCGACCTCGTCGAACGTACACGCGCACCGTTCGAGCGTGCGATCAAGGACGCAGGCGTGGCCGTCTCGGCGATCGACCACGTGATCCTCGTCGGAGGATCCACCAGGATCCCGTCCGTGCAGCGCCTCGTCGAGGAGCTCGCGGGCAAGGAGCCGAACCGAACCGTCAATCCGGACGAGGTCGTCGCCCTCGGTGCCGCCATCCAGGCGGGTGTACTCACCGGGGATGTCTCGGGCATCCTCCTCCTCGACGTCACCCCGCTGACGCTCGGTGTCGAGACCGAGGGTGGTGTGTTCACGAAGATGATCGAACGCAACACGACGATCCCGACCCGCCGATCCGAGATCTTCACGACAGCTGCCGACAACCAGCCCGAGGTCGAGGTCCACGTGATGCAGGGTGAACGCGCGATGGCGGCGGACAACATGAGCCTCGGACGCTTCAAGCTCCAGGGCCTTCCACCGGCGCGTCGGGGCGTTCCCCAGATCGAGGTGACGTTCGACATCGATGCGAACGGCATCGTGTCGGTCTCGGCCAAGGACCTCGGCACGGGCAAATCACAGCAGGTCACCATCACCGGCGGTACCGCACTCGACTCGAGCCAGATCGACCAGATGATCAAGGATGCCGAGGCCCACGCCGCCCAGGATGCAGAGCGAAAGGCGGCGGCCGAGGCCAGGAACGCCGCCGACCACGCGGTGCACACCGTCGGATCCCAGCTCGCCGAGCACGGGGACAAGCTCGAGGAGAGCGAGAAGGAACCGATCCAGTCGAAGCTCGACGAACTCAAGGCCCTTCTCGAGGACATGAGCACGTCGACCGAGTCGCTCACGGCTGCCACCACAGCGCTGCTCCAGAGCTCCCAGGTGATCGGACAGAAGATGTATGAAGCCGCACAGGCCGAGGCCGCCGCAGCCGAGGGTGGAGACGGAGGTGAGGCGTCGTCCGGCGACGACGTCGTCGAGGCCGAGGTCGTCGACGAGGACGACGCGTCCTGAGTCCGGTGACGGGCCACGATGGAGATCGAGCACGCATGAAAAGCACACACGGCACCGGTTCTGGCTCCTCCCCCGTTGGGGGCGAGGAGGCGGCGACCGAGGAGCACGACATCGACCCTTCGGGCACCGCGCTGTCCACCGACGAGATGCAACCGAGCGACCTTGCGGAGCACATGGGGCTGAGCCTTCCCGAGGATCCTCACGAGGCGAACGACATCCTGCTCCTCGAGCTCGCCGAGGCGCGTCAGGAGGCAGGTGAACTCCTCGTCAACCTCCAACGTGTCGCCGCCGAGTTCGACAACTATCGGAAGCGAACCGAGAGGGATCAGACCGAGAACGTCAAGCGGGCCAGCCAACGCGTCATCGAGTCGATGCTCCCGACCCTCGACAGCCTCGAAGCCGCACTGTCGATCGAAGCGACCACCGAGGCCGAAGCCAGGATGCTGGAAGGGATGCGGGGCACCGAGGCACTCCTGCTCGAGGCACTTCGGGCTGAGGGATGTGAGCGCATCGAAGCCCTGGGTGAGGCCTTCGATCCCGCGCTGCACGAAGCGGTGCAGGTGAGCGCGGGGGAAGGCGACCAGATCGTCGAGCGGGAACTCAGAAAGGGATACGTGATGCGAGGCAGGGTCATCCGCCCGAGTCTCGTGATCGTTGGACATGCGTAAGGAATGGCTCGAGAAGGACTACTACGCCGCACTCGGCGTGAAGAAGGACGCCTCCGCGACGGAGATCAAGAAGGCGTACCGCAAGCTCGCTCGCCAGTTCCACCCCGACAACAACCCTGGTGACGCGGCCGCCGAGACGAGGTTCAAGGAGATCAACGAGGCATACGACACCATCGGGAATGCCGAGACCAGGACCGAGTACGACCATGCGCGTGAGATGGGGTATTTCGTCGGTGGTCCCCAGGGTGGCCAGCAGTACGTTCGGGTCGAGGATCTCTTCGGAGGAGGCGTTCGAACCGGCCCGTCCGATGACGTCTTCAGCGGCTTCCAGGACCTCTTCGGTGGCGGCCGTCAGCGCGCACCTCGCCCGACCAAGGGACAGGACGTGGCAGGAAGCATCTCCCTGTCATTCCACGAGGCCCTCTCCGGCACGACGCGTGAGTTCCAGGTCGGCGGTACATCGGTGAAGGTCAAGATTCCCAAGGGTGTGGCAGACGGCACGAAGGTCCGCGTCGCGGGGAAGGGTGGTCCCGGCAGCGGCGGGGGCCCCGCCGGGGACCTGTACGTGACGGTCCATGTCGGGACCCATCCCCTGTTCGCCCGCCAGGGCAAGAAGGACCTCGGATTGACGGTTCCGATCACCTACACCGAGGCCGCACTCGGAGCGGTCGTGACCGTTCCGACGCTCGAGGGCTCGACGAAGATCCGGGTTCCCGCCGGTACACAGAGCGGGGCGAAGCTGAAGGTGAGCGGCAAGGGAGTCGAGACGCAGTCGGGCACGGGGGACCTTGTGGTAACGCTCCAGGTCGCCGTCCCAACCCGGACGTCGGACGACGAGCGGGCGGCACTGGAGGCGCTCCGGGCAGCGGAGAAGGACTGGAATCCCCGATCGGTATTGGGAGTGTGACATGAGCGAACAGAGAGACGCTGTGTACATCATCTCGGTGGCGGCCGAGATCGTCGGTATGCACCCACAGACCCTGCGCGTGTATGAGCGCAAGGGACTCGTCGAGCCCTATCGCACGCCCGGTGGAACCCGCCGCTACAGCCAGGCCGATGTGGAGCGACTCCAGCTCATCCAGGAGCTGTCGAACGCAGGCGTCAACATCGAGGGCATCAGGCGGATCCTCCGCCTCCAGAAGGAGAATGATCGCCTGCGCAGCCAGGTCGACCGGCTCCGCAGGCTCCTCGAGGATGCCGAAGCGCGTCGCGGTGAACGGACGCACACGATGCTGATCGAGATGGGACGCACGACGAAGCGCCAACTCCCTGCGATCCGGAGGCCGGATCCCTTCACAGACGGCACCTGACCCGTTCTTGCGTAACTGGGTTCCACCGTGGGTGGAACCCAGTTACGCAAGAACGAGGGAGCGGAGTTCGGAGGCGATCATGGTGTCGGTGAGCAGTGCGTGGCGTTCGATCGCGAACTGGGGCCACGGGGCGTCCGTCGCGCTGAACCGCCGCGGTGGAGCGATCAGGTCGTAGCCGCACCGTTCCGCGATCTCGGCCACGACCTCGGCACCGACTCCGCCGGTGCGCTGGGGCTCCTGGACGAAGAGCAGCCGGCCGGTTCGGCTGACCGAGTCCGCCACGGTCCCGACGTCCCAGGGGTAGATGGTGCGAAGGTCGATCACCTCGACATCGATCCCCTCCCCCTCGAGCATCCCCGCCGCACGGAGCGAGACGGGCACCATCCCCCCGTAGGTCACGAGGGTGACATCGTTTCCGGCGCGACGGATCCGCGCCCTCCCGATGGGCAACGCGTACGGTGCGTCAGGGACATCCTCGCGTCCGGACCGATACAGCACCTTCGGTTCGAGGAAGATCACCGGATCCGGGGACCGGATCGCTGCCGCGAGCAGGCCCTTCGCGTCGGTTGGCGATGACGGGACGACGACGACCACACCGGGGACGTGGGCGAAGTACGCCTCGGGGCTGTCGCAGTGGTGCTCGTGGGCGCCGATGCCAGCTCCGTTCGGCATCCGCACGACCATCGGGAGCGAGGTGTTCCCGCGGGAGCGGAACCGTATCCGTCCGAGGTGGCTGGCGATCTGGTCGAACGCGGGATACGAGAACCCCTCGAACTGAATCTCCGCGATCGGCCTCATTCCGGCCATCGCCATGCCGATCGCCGTGCCGACGATGCCAGACTCGTTGATCGGTGTGTCGATCACCCTTTCGGGACCGAAGGCCTCCAGGAGACCGACCGACACCCGGAAGACACCGCCGGCCACGGCAACGTCCTGGCCGAGGAGCACCGTTGTGGGGTCGGCGCCCATCTCTTGGTGCAACGCAGCATTGATGGCCTCGGCCATGGTCAACGAGGTGGTGGGTCCGTTCGGGAGCTCGTCGAATCCCACGTCGAACCGCTCCGACGCGGAAAGCTCGGTCCGGACCTCGCCTGCGGCATCCTCGATTCGATTGAGCTGCTCGAGGAGGGCGGCGGGAGTTCGCGAGAAGGTGTGAGCGATCGCATCCGACCGGGGCGGGAGCGGGATGGCCGTCACCCTGTCAAGCGACGCATCGAACGCCGAGGCGGCCCATGCCTGTGCTTCGTCCTCACGATCGCCGTCCCACCACCCGTTCGACTCGAGGAACCGACGCATCCGGATGAGCGGGTCGTACGGGCGCCACAGTTCCTCCTCGTCCTTCGTGCGGTACAGGCCGGGATCGTCGGCAGTGGCGTGCGGCCCGAAGCGGTAGCACACAGCCTCGATCAGCGTCGGGCCATCCCCCGCCGCCCCGCGCTCCACGGCCCGACGCGTTGCGTCGTACACGGCGAGGACATCGAACCCGTTCACCCGCTCTGCGGCAACGCCGTATCCCGGAGCCTTCGCGGCGAGGTTCGAGGCTGCCGTCTGCTGCTCGTACGGCACCGAGATCGCGTAGAAGTTGTTGGACACGATGAACACGGTGGGCGTCTTCCAGACGCCCGCGAAGTTGACACCCGAGTGGAAGTCGTTCTCGGATGTCCCACCATCACCGATGTAGGCGACCGTCACGACATCGTGTCCGGCGACACGCTCGGCATAGGCGTGCCCGACCGCGTGCGGGAGGTGGCTCCCGATCGGCACCGTGATGACCATCTGACGCATCGCAGGGGGGTCCCACGTGGAATTGGGGAGGCCCCTCCAGTACGACAGGATCGTGTCGTAGGGGACGCCCATGGCGATCTGCACCCCGTGCTCCCGATATCCCGGGTACACGAAGTCGTTGGCCCGTAGTGCCCTGGCGCTCCCGACCTGGATCGCTTCGTGCCCCTCGGCGATCG
>JAWOGV010000337.1:0-2620 GCA_046496605.1 Acidimicrobiia bacterium
TCGGCCTCGAGGTCACGTTGGTGGAGGCCGAGATCGTCGGTGGTCCAGCGCACCTGTGGGACTGCCACCCCTCGAAGGCGATGGTCGCGAGCTCGCTGCGGTTACGGGCCATCCGGCATGCAGCCAAGCTCGGGATCCACGAACCGCCGCCTGCCGCGCTCGACATGGAGAACCTCTCCTCGCACGTCTACGGGATCGCCGACACCATCGCCCGGTCGGTCACCGACATGCTCGACTCCCAGGGCGTCGACATCATCCGCGGGAGGGCCCATTTCACCGGACCGAGATCAGCGGTCGCGGTGACGGACGACGGGGAGATGCCTCTCGAGTTCGATTACGCCCTGATCTCGACCGGGTCACGTCCGCGGGTTCCCGATTGGGCCACGATCGATGGCGAGCGGATCATGACGACGCGAGACGCGTATCACGTGGCGGAGCTCCCCGAGAGGATCGTGATCGTCGGATCGGGCGTCACGGGCGTCGAGATGGTCCACATCTTCTCGTCCCTGGGTTCGCGCGTTGCGCTCCTCGTCAGCCGTCACCACGTCCTTCCGCATCGCGACGCGGAGGTCGCCGCGGTCCTCGAGGAGGACTTCCTGGGTCGGGGCGTCGAGCTGCTGAAGGGTTCCCGCGCGACCGCCATCGAACGAGCAGGCGACGTCGTGACGGTGCGCACGGAGGATGGACGGTCCGTGACCGGTTCGCATGCGCTGCTCGCAGTTGGTTCCGTGCCGAATTCGGAAGGACTCGGCCTCGACGCGGCGGGGGTCGACCAGGATGGCGGGTACGTCGTCGTCGACGAGTTCCAACGCACGAGCGCTCCTCACATCTATGCCGCTGGAGATGTCACGGGACAGATGCCGCTGTCATCCGTCGCGACCATGCAGGGTCGCAAGATCGGGCACCACCTCGCGGGTCGCCAGGTGATCCCCATCGACTACCGCAAGGTGAGCCAGGCCATCTTCACCGAGCCCGAGATCGCCTCCGTCGGTCTCGAGGAGGTTGACGCTGCCGCCGAGGGCCGAAAGGTCCGGATCACGAAGGTTCCGCTCGCGTCGAACCCGAGGGCAATCATCGCAGGAGACACCGCAGGGTTCATCAAGGTCGTCTCGGACCCTGCCACACACATCGTCCTGGGAGGTACCGTCGTCGGTCACCATGCCTCGGAGCTGATTGCCCCGATTGCGCTCGCGACGCAGGGCCGCATACGCGTCGATGTGCTGGTCGAGACCCTGATGGTCCATCCGAGCCTCGTCGAGAGCATCAGCGAGGCTGCCGAGTAGGACCTGACGCCCGACCTGCCGGGCTGATGTCGACGCGGATCACGGTCCGATCACCGGGCTGTGTCGTCAGCGGATCACCATGATGAGCTGGCCGGACGACACCGTGTCCCCGACCTGGACCCTCACCTCGATGATGTCCCCGGTGACCGGCGCCTTGATCTCGTTCTCCATCTTCATGGCCTCGAGGACGCACAGCGGCTCACCCTCGTGAACGGTGTCGCCTGCCTTGTGGTTGATCTTGACGATCGTGCCCTGCATGGGTGACGTGACCTCGCCAACGCCGCTCCCCACTGCTGAGGCCTTGGCAAGCTTCGGAGCCTTGCGACGCGGCGCAACTCGCTTCCCGGAGCCCGGAGCCGTCAGGACCTCCGCCCAGTAGGTGACCTCGAAGCGTCGGCCACCGACCTCCACGGTGATGGTGCGCTGGCTTCGCTCCTCGTCCTCGGGAAGGCTCGGCGACGTCGTGCGCTCGATACCGGAGAAGTCCATCGACGTCTCGACGAGTCGAGTGCTCACATCGCCGCTCAGGAAGGATTCGTGCTCGAGGATCGCGAGGTGTGCCGGAATCGTCGTGTCGACCCCACCGATCTGGTATTCGCGGAGCGCCCTTCGCGCGCGGACGATGGCTTCGTCGCGAGTCCGTCCGGAGACGATCAGCTTCGCGATCATGTTGTCGTAGTACTGGCTGATGGTGCTTCCCTGGACGACGCCCGAGTCGATGCGGATGCCGGGGCCTGCGGGCTCGCGATACTTCACGAGGGTCCCCGGAGTCGGGATGAAGCCTCGTGATGGATCCTCGGCGTTGATCCTGAACTCGATGGTGTGCCCCGTCGGCTGGGGGGTCTCGGTCACCGACAACGGCTCACCCATCGCGACACGCAACTGCTCGGCGACGAGGTCGACCCCGAAGACCTCCTCGGTCACCGTGTGCTCGACCTGGATTCGGGTGTTCATCTCGAGGAAGTAGAACTCGCCGTCAGAGAAGAGGAACTCCACGGTTCCGGCCGACTCGTATCCGGCGGCCGTGCCAAGTGCGAGTGCGAGTTCGCCGAGCCTGGCTCGGTGAGCGGGCGTGAAGTTCGGGGCGGGGGACTCCTCGACGAGTTTCTGGTGACGACGTTGGAGGGAGCAGTCGCGCTCGCCGAAGAACACGCCGTTCCCGTGTTTGTCGAACACGATCTGCGCCTCGATGTGGCGAGCGTTCTCGAGGTATCGCTCCACATACACGGCAGGGTTTGCGAACCATGACTCCGCCTCGCGACCTGCCGACTCGAACGCCTCGACGAGACCCGACTCGTCGTGAACGACCTTGAGGCCCCGACCGCCACCACCGGCCG
>JAWOGV010000358.1:0-3256 GCA_046496605.1 Acidimicrobiia bacterium
ATCGCCTCGTCGTCGAAGTGGCGCAGCATGGTGAACGAGAAGATCCGTTCATAGAACTGCACCCACTCGTTCATGCCGCCGAGTTCGACGTTCGCGACGACGTGATCGATCGCGTGGAGTCCCGTCTCGCGTGCGACCGCATCGGTGCGCGGCTCGAAGCGCGGATCCTCGCCATCGACCTCGATCAGCGAATGGACGGTGTCGCCGTAGGCGCCGATGGCCGCGATCACCATGCGGCCCCGGTCGTTCTCGATCACCTCGGGCTCACGATGGGCGGCGGCGCCGCGTTCGACGGCGAGCGAGAACGCGGCGACGGCGTCAGGGACGAGGAAACCGACGTCCTTCACTCCGGGACCATGGAGCTTGACGTGTTCCGAGATCTCGTGATCCCCGTCCTGGGCGCCCGAGACGATGAACTGGATCTGGTCACCACGCAGGAGGTACGAGGATCGATCGACCACACCGGTCTCGGGACCTCGATACCCGACGATCCGGAGGCCGAGGAGCGCGCGGAACGCCTGGGCCGTCATGAATGCATTGCCGACCCACCACTCGACAGGGCCGAATCCCTTCATCGGGAACGGGTCCTTGGACGCGAACTCCCTCGCTCGCAGCGTCATGTCGACATCCATCGGGGCTCCTTTCACCAGACACGGACCGTGCAAGTATCGCAGGACGGATGACCCTCCTGCGGATCGCCGGAGAAAGTTCGGCTGCCACCCATGGCGCCCCCCGGTGCGTACCATGTTCTCGAGACCGAGGAGATCGATGCCGTATTACCGGACGGTGGGCGAGGTCCCGCCGAAGCGCCACACCCAGTTCCGACAACCTGACGGCTCGCTCTTCGCGGAGGAGCTCATGGGCGAGGAGGGGTTCTCGTTCGACTCCGCCCTGCTCTACCACCAACATCCGCCGACGGCTCTCAAGTCGATCGAGGCGGTCGAGCACGAGGACCAGGAGACGACCCCGAACCATCCGCTGCGACCTCGTCACTTCCGCACCCACAAGCTCAAGGCAGGTGGGGACATCATCACTGCGCGGTCGATCCTGCTCGGGAACGAGGATTGCGTCATCTCGTACTTCGTCGGATCCGACAGCTCCGGCCTCTACAAGAACGCGACCGGCGACGAGATGGTGTTCATCGAACGCGGGACGGGGGCGCTCGAGACGGTGTTCGGGGCGATCCGGTTCGAACCGGGCGACTATCTCGTGATTCCCGCCTCGACGATCCACCGGTACGAGCTCGACGCTTCCTCGGAGCCGGTCAGGGCGCTCATCCTCGAGACCAGGGGCCACATCGGTCCCCCGCGCAGGTACCTGTCACGCAACGGCCAGCTCCTCGAGCATGCCCCCTACTGCGAGCGGGACCTCCACGGCCCTTCCGCACCGATCCTCCGGTCGGACTCCGAGGTCGACGTGCTGGTGAAGCACCGGGGCGGCATGACCCGATTCGTCTACGAGCACCATCCCTTCGACGTCGTCGGGTGGGACGGATGCCTGTACCCCTACCGGTTCTCGATCCGCGACTTCGAACCGATCACCGGACGAATCCACCAACCACCGCCCGTCCACCAGACGTTCGAGGCGCCCGGTGTCGTGGTCTGCTCGTTCGTGCCACGTCTGTTCGACTATCACCCCGACGCGATCCCCGCTCCGTACAACCACTCCAACGTCGACTCCGATGAGGTCCTCTTCTACGTCGACGGCGACTTCATGTCCCGAAAGGGGGCCGGCATCGAGCAGGGGTCGGTTTCGTTGCACCCCGGTGGACACACCCACGGACCCCAGCCGGGGTCCGTCGAGGCTTCGATCGGCAAGTCGGGAACGGAGGAGCTCGCCGTGATGATCGACACCTTCCGGCCCCTGGACCTCGGTCCGGGCGCTCGCGACACCGAGGACGACGGATACGCGTGGACATGGCTCGAGGGTCGATGAGACTCGCCATCGACGCGAGGACGGCCGCGTTCAGCGGGCTCATCGACTACGCGGGCGTGTTCCCGCCTGCCTCCCTGTCGATGCCTGATGCGGTGGCCGGCTACCGAACCATGATGGAATCCGACGACCGCTGGATCGTCGGGCGGTTCCTCGTCAGGGCGTCCCAGCTCCAGGAGCTCGCCGCCGTGGCGACCCACTCCCTCGTGGCGGGAGACCAACCGTGGAGCATCGGCGTCGTCCTCGACACATCACCAGGCGCAGGTGCATCCCTCGGTCAGGACTTCCAGCGGGAGATGTCGCCCGCGATGTCCATCGCCGCCTTCGAACTCATGCTCGAACCCGGTGTTGACCCCGGAGGCCTCATCGACACGGTCGCCACGATCGATCCCGACCTCGCTGTGTTCATCGAGGTGGACAGGGTGGAACCACTCGACGACCAGATCAGGGCGATCGGCGATGCCCTTCGCGACCGTGGACGGCGCGGCGGTGCGAAGCTCCGATGTGGGGGGCTCACGAAGGACGACTTCCCCACGGTCGACGAGGTGACGGAGTTCCTGTGGGCGGCGTCGTTCGCCGACGTCGCGTTCAAGGCAACGGCGGGCCTGCACCAACCGATCCGCCATCGCGATCAGGCCATCGGCGGATGGCGGCACGGGTTCGTCAACCTGCTGATGGCCCGGGGTCGGGATGGGCCGCCGCGCCGGCGCCCGTCGGGTGCGGTCACGGGTTTGAATCCGCCGGGGAAAATGCAAAGAGGCAATCAAAGCAAGGGGGGGATGAATGAGAAGGGGGCCAAACGGTACAACGGCACCGCCCACCGGCATCGCGGCCGACGGACCGGCGATGTCGGTTGGCAAGGCGGTGCGAGCGGAGATCAGCTTTTTTTCTTGATGTATACGCCGCGGGATACAGATTCGATCTTGCCGCCCTTGGACAGCTTGTAAAGGGCGTTGCTCAACTGCCGCGAATCCAAATTGGTTTTTTCCTTGAGCTTGGCGATGGTGGCTCCCGTGCGGCTGCGCCGCACCGCATCGAAGACCTGTTCCAGAACACTCGCGGGGCTGCTTGAAACGGCGGCCGCTTCGGCACCGGCCGCCGCCTTGGTGTTTTTCTTTCCGGATTTTTTGGCGAGGGGCGTTTGCTTTGCGGAACTCTTCTTTTTGGCCGCCATCGGCGGGGGCGTTTCAGTCTTGCCGACCTTGCGCCCGATCTTGTTGAGATCCTTCGGCACAGGTCAGAGACTACACGCCTGCCAGCACCACTTTCATCAATGGAGACGAAGGCTTCTGGTTTCTGGGGGACTCCAACTCCCAGTTTCCCG
>JAWOGV010000394.1:0-2803 GCA_046496605.1 Acidimicrobiia bacterium
GTTCGGAGCGGGCATCGCCCTGATGACCGGCAAGGTCGACGCCGGCGGCGGTCGTCCGGCGCGGGCCCACTACCGCCGCATGTTCTTCCTCTTGGTGTTCGGTCGAAACACCAGCTCATCGAGGTGATCGACGCATTCGTCCACGGGCGCAAGCCCGCGACACCGGCACACACCGTGTGCGTGGAATGCAAGCTGCGGGGCGTGACATGCATCATGGTCGCCCACAGCACACCGTGCATGGGCCCGATCACGCACGCCGGATGCGGGGCGCTCTGTCCCGCCTTCGACCGCGGCTGCTACGGCTGTTTCGGCCCGTCCGAATCCCCGAACGTCACGGCACTGCGTGATGCGTGGCATGCGATCGGGGTCGATGACCCGCACCTCGTTCGTGCCCTGAGGACGTTCAACGCATATGCGCCTGCCTTCAAGGAAGCGAGTGACAGCTATGACCGGTAGGACCCGCGAGATCAACGTCGACTATCTCGCACGTGTCGAGGGCGAGGGTGCGATGTACCTCAAGCTCGATGGCGACCAGGTCAAGGACGTCCGGTTCAACATCTTCGAGCCGCCGCGCTTCTACGAGGCATTCCTGCGTGGAAGGGCCTTCACCGAGGCACCGGACATCACGGCGCGCATCTGCGGCATCTGCCCTGTTGCGTACCAGACGAGTTCGGTGAACGCCATGGAACAGGCTGCCGGGGTCACGGTCGATCCCGCCATCCGTGAACTGCGACGGCTGCTGTACTTCGGCGAGTGGATAGAGAGCCACACGCTGCACGTGTTCATGCTCCACGCTCCCGACTTCCTCGGCTACCCGAGCGCCATCGAGATGGCTGCCGACATGCCGGACGTCGTCACGAACGCCCTGCGTCTGAAGAAGCTCGGCAACGACATCATGACCGTGGTCGGAGGAAGGGAGATCCACCCGATCAACGTGCGGGTCGGAGGCTTCTATCGCGCTCCGACAAAGGCGGAGCTGTCCGCTCTCGTCGATGAGTTGGTCTGGGCGAGGGACGCGGCATCCGAAGCGGTCGATCTCGTCGCGGGATTCGACTTCCCCGACTTCACCATGGCCTACGAGTTCGTGGCACTCCGCCATCCCGACGAGTACGCCATCGTCGATGGCCGGATCGTGTCGTCGGCGGGTCTCGACATCGATGTCACCGAGTGGCGCGACCATTTCGAGGAGATCCACGTCGAGTGGTCGAACGCCCTCCACTCCAGGATCAAGGGGCGGGGCCGCTACTACCTCGGTCCCATGGCCAGGTTCGCGATCAACGGGGACAAGCTCACGCCGCACGCGAAGGCAGCGGCCGAGAGGGCCGGTGTAGCGCCGGGTGAGTCGAACCCCTTCAAGAGCATCATCGTTCGGGCCATCGAGATCGTGCTGTCCTGCGAGGAGGCCCTTGCGATCATCGACCGGTACCAGCGGCCCGAGCCATCCTTCGTCGAGGTATCCCCCCATGGTCGGGTCGGCTGTGGAGCGAGCGAGGCGCCGAGAGGACTCCTGTTCCATCGATACGCGGTGGACGACGACGGCCTCATCACCGACGCCCAGATCGTGCCCCCCACCTCCCAGAACCAGGCACAGATCGAGGAGGACCTCAGACAGTTCGTGCCCGGACGGACCCACCTCGACGACGAGACGCTCCAGTGGCAGCTCGAACAGGCGATCCGCAACTACGACCCGTGCATCTCGTGTGCGACCCACTTCCTCGACCTGACCGTGGAACGGACGGGAGGTGTGCGACGAGACGGCTGATCGGCATCGGGAATCCCGACCGCGGCGATGACGCTGCGGGATGGGAGGTGGCCACACGGGTGACGTCGTGGTCGGTGGATCGACGCATGGCAGGGTCGTTCGACCTCGTCAACGCATGGACCGCCGAAGACGAGGTTGTCATCGTCGACGCCATGTACTCCGGTGGGGTCCCGGGAACCGTCCTGAGGTTCGACATGCACACCGAGAGGGTGCCTTCGTGCATGTTCTCGTCAACCCACTCGTTCGGTCCGATGGAGATCGCCGAGCTGGCCCGCTCGTTGGATCGCCTCCCGCGTTCGTTGGTGGTCATCGGGATCGAGGTAGGAACCACCGAGCACGGTGCGGAGTTGTCACCCGCGGTCGCTGACGCCGTTGCACGATTGGCATGGGAGTTGGAACATGCACGAAGCCAGGCTGATACGGGATCTGCTCTCACGGATCGAGCAGGTCGCGCGCGACGAGCAGGCTGACCGGGTCGAGCGCGTGCGGATCGAGATCGGTGCGCAGAGCCACGTCACCCCAGAGTCGCTGCGCGCCCAGTTCGAGCTCCATGCCCATGGTTCGGTCGCCCAGGCGGCGGCCCTGGACTTCACGAGGTCGAACGATCAGACGGCCGCCGAATCCCACGATATTCGCCTCGTCTCGCTCACGGTCAGCGACACGGAAGTCGGCGTCGCGACCTGAGGCATCACGGCGGTTGTGCAGGAATCCTCCCCCTGATTGAATCATGTGCGCAGGAACGCCGGGAGCGGGCGGAGGAGGTCGGATGGGCATGGTTCCGTCGGCAAAGGACGACACTGACCCAACGCGTGTCGACCTGTACTGGATCCCCCTCGGCGCAGGAGGCGCCGGTTTCAAAACCTTCGATTGACTCTATTTGGTCAGAACCAGATCACCCCAGGTCATGGGCTTGGTCAGGCGGCGGTCGGGGGTGTTAGAAACCATACTCTGCTGGATCGTCGTTCCCTCTTTATCATTATCCGAGAGTGATATGCCGAACCCATAATGTTGCCATGCTTGGGGCGTAATACTGAATACACT
>JAWOGV010000372.1:0-3249 GCA_046496605.1 Acidimicrobiia bacterium
GTCTCCGGTCCACACGGCGGTTACGTTCTGGCATACAGCCTCGAGACCATTTCCCTCCTCGATCTCATCGAGGCCGTCGAGGGTCCCCTCGATGAGACCCGCTGCCTCCATCTCGGCCCGATCCACCAGGGCGGGAACAGCTGTGCACTCCACGGACCCTGGACGAGAGCACGCGAGGCGCTCATCGCCGAGCTGAGGGCGACCCGCATCACCGACATGCTCAAGGTCGGTACCTGAGGCACCACGCCAGGCCGGACCCACCATTTCCCGAGCGGCTCCGCGGCCACGACTCGCACGGCGCCCGACGAAGATCCCGACCCGCACATTGCCACTGGCATCTCCGCGGGTTCATTGCTACTATTACGGAGTCGGATAGTCAGGAACTCGGGATCACATGAGACTGGAACTCGATCAACGTACCGAACTGGCCGCCCAGGCCCTCATGGTGTTGGACGTCGACGACTCCGGCTACCAAACGGGAACAGACATCGCCGACCGCCTCGACATCAGCCCCGACTACCTCACGAAGATCCTCGCCCCACTCATGCGTGAGGGTTGGATCACGTCGGCACCGGGGCGTGGGGGCGGCTATCGGCTGACGAAGAGCCTCGTCGATCTCTGCGTCCTCGACCTCATCGAAGCGGTCGAGGGACGGGTCGACAGGAATCGATGCATGCACGGGGACTCCCGGAACCCGCCCACCGAGCTGTGCAGATTGCACGATCCGTGGGTGCGGGCCCGGGAGTCCCTGTTACGAGAACTGGAAGAGACACCACTTGCACTAGCGCGTCTCTCCAGCCCACGAAGGGAGAGTAGACAATGACAAGCAGAGCGGGAACACCCTGGTGGCGCAAGCGATCGGTACTCGTGGCCATTGGTCTCGTGGCGGTGTTCGCCTTGGTCCTCCAGGCCTGCACGAGTGGCTCGGGGAACGGAGGTTCGTCACTGGACGACATCAACGACCGGCGTGCCAACGCAGGGCTGGGAGCCCTGTCCGAGGACCAGTTCATGTCCGCCGGCATGACGTACCTGCCATCGGGTGAACACGATCCCTACATCATGTTCTCCTCAGGTGGCCACGCCGGCCAGATCTTCGTCATCGGCGTGCCTTCCATGCGTCTCCTCAAGACGATCGGCGTCTTCACGCCGGAGCCATGGCAAGGCTGGGGGTACGGGAACGTCGGGCAAATGGAGATCCTCGCAGCGGGCGATATCGATGGCAGGGAGGTGAGGTGGGCCGATACACACCATCCCGCGCTCTCCGAGACCGACGGCGACTACGACGGCGAGTGGGTGTTCGTCAACGACAAGGCGAACGCACGGATCGCCGTGATCGACCTGCGTGACTTCGAAACGAAGCAGATCGTCAAGAACCCGATCGCCATCAACGACCATGGCGGCACGATGGTGACACCGGACACGGAGTGGATCATCGAGGGAGGCCAGTACGCCACACCGCACGGTTGGGAATACGCACCGATCGAGTCGTACGAGTCCGACTACAAGGGGATGGTGACCCTCTGGAAGTTCGACCGCGATGCCGGACGGGTCGACGAGTCCCGATCGTTCGCTCTCGAACTCCCACCGTACTGGCAGGACCTGTGCGACGCCGGCAAGCTCGTGTCCGATGGTTGGATCTTCTGCAACTCGTTCAACACCGAGATGGCGACGGGCGCAGGCGAGGACGGCAGTGGGGAGAACTTCGAGGCAGGGGCATCCGCCCGTGACAACGACTACCTCCATGTCATCAACCTGAACAGGGCGGCAGAGCTCGCCGAGGCCGGGCAGACCTTCGACGTGAACGGGTTCCCCGTCATCGGCCTCCAGACCCTGATCGACGAGGGAGTCCTCTACTTCGTACCGGAGCCGAAGAGTCCCCACGGTGTCGACATCGCCCCCAAGGGCGACTACATCGTGATCTCGGGAAAGCTCGACCCACACGTCACGATCTTCTCCTTCGAGAAGATCCAACAGGCGATCGCCGACAAGAACTGGGAGCCCGATCCATTCGGCGTCCCCGTCCTCGACTTCGACGCGGTGACGGAGGCACAGGTCGAGCTGGGCCTCGGCCCGCTCCACACGCAGTTCGATGGTGACGGATACGCGTACACGAGCCTGTTCCTCGACAGCGCGGTGGCGCGATGGAGCCTCGGTGGCGAGAACTACCGCGGCGACGACGGGTGGAAGCTGGAGGGGACCGTACCGGTCCACTACAACATCGGGCACCTCGTGGCACCGGAAGGAGATACGGTGAGCCCCGACGGCCAGTACGTCGTTGCGCTCAACAAGTGGTCGATCGACCGCTTCTTCCCGCCGGGTCCGCTGCTTCCGCAGAACTTCCAGCTGATCGACACGTCGATGGCTCCGGATGCCAAGCCGGATACCGGCGGCATGACGGTGATGTACGACATGCCGATCGGTATGGGCGAACCGCACTATGCGCAGATCATCAAGGCTGACAAGCTGAGTCCGTGGGAGGTGTACCCGGAGATCGGCTGGGATCCCCACACGATGAAGGTCGACCCGAACGCGCCGCAGGCCGGCACGGAGAGGATCGAACGCAATGGGAACAAGGTGGAGATCTGGATGACGGCGATCCGGAGCCACTTCAAGCCCGATCGGGTGGAGATCAACGAGGGTGACGAGGTGACGTGGCACATCACGAACCTCGACACGAGCTTCGATGCGACGCACGGGTTCGCGCTTCCCGCATACAACATCAACCTCAGCCTCGAGCCGGGGGAGACGGCGACGGTGCGTTTCACCGCCGATGGGAGCGGCGTCTACCCGTTCTACTGCTCGGAGTTCTGCTCTGCGCTGCATCTCGAGATGGCCGGGTACTTCCTGGTCAAACCCAGCGAGTAGCCAAGCAAGGAGATGACCGTGTCTGTCCGAAACCGGATTCTGGGGCCGGAGATCCCGGTGGATCTCACCCCGGAGGAGAAGCGTCGATATCAGCTACCCACGTGGCTGTTCGCCGGAGCTGCCGTGCTCCTGATCGTGTCGCTCCTCCTGCCGTACTGGGTGCTCAACCTCTCTGCGCCCCAGTTTCCGGACGGACTCAGGGTCATGGCGTACATGAACAGGCTCGTCGGCGACGTCGCCGAGCTCGAGGGGCTCAACCACTACGTCGGCCTCGGGTCGTTCGACGACGGTGCCGTCTTCGAAAGGTCCGTGGCCGTGGTCGCGATCATCACGATCTCGCTGCTCCTGGTCGCCGCCTTGCGGATCCACTCCCGATGGGTGGCA
>JAWOGV010000245.1:0-2602 GCA_046496605.1 Acidimicrobiia bacterium
AGGGCCCACAGGGCGAGGACACCGATCAACAGGGTGCCGAGACCGTCACCGAAGCGATCCACGGCGTACTGCCCTGCTGGCCCGAGGACGTCAAGCGAGCCCTCGAAGGCCGTCAGGGACGCGAGGCGGAAGGCCTCGACGGGGTTCATCACCGCGGACAGGAGGAGGACCTCCGTTGGCATGCTCGTCGCCGCAGACGTACCCATGAACCCCAGATCACCGATGAACGCGAACACGAGCCACACGAAGACGGCGATACCGAGGGCCGTGGCGGTTCGCGCAGCGAAGGTCGAGATCAGCATGCCCACTCCCAACATGGCGACCGCGAGCAGCCACGACAGGACGGCGATGATGACGAAGCTCGTTGCATCGGTGCCGCCTCCCCTGGCCGCGGTGAGGATGCCTGCTGCGCCGAAACCGGTGAGCACGGTCGCGGCGAGGGCGGCGGAGAGTCCCAGGAACGTGCCGAGGAAAACCTCGGTGCGCGAGATCGGATGGCTGAGGAGAAAGCGGAGGGAACCACTCTCGCGCTGCCCCGCGATCGAGTGGGCACCGAGCGTCAGGCCCATCAGCGGCACGATGATCTGGGTGAGTGCGACGAGGGAGGCCGCGGTGCGACCAAAGGTCCCTGCGCCGGACACCTGTGATCCGGGAAGCGCCGCCGATGCCATGAACGCCGCCAGACCGGTGAAGGCCGCCGTCCACATCCAGAACCACCTGCTCCGTGCGGCGTCACGGATCTCCTTGGATGCGATTGTCGCGATGAGGCGTACCTCCGGCCGCTCTTTGACCGACTGGACGGTCGCGGTCGTCATCGCCACACCTCGAGGTCGTCGATCCGGATGCCTGCGGCGTGGAGCGCATCGAGGGCTGCGCCCTTTCGTTGGGCGGAGACCTCCACGAGTATGCCGCCCGTGTTTCGCCTCGCGACGAACCCGGAGCGGGCGAGGACCTCGAGCGCATGGTCCGCCGATCCGTTCGAGAGGATGAGCTGCATCCACGCCTTGAGTCCCACCTCCTCGGACAGGTCCTCGGGCCGACAGATCGTGGTGATGCGACCCTGGTCCATCGCGACGACCGAGTCGACGAGCATGCCGACCTCGTCGGCATGGTGAGAGGTGATCAGCAACGTGCGGCCCTGGTTCCTGAGGGAGATGAGGAGCTCGATCGCGGAGTCCCGTGCATGGGCGTCGAGGTTCGATGTCGGTTCGTCGAGGAGCAGGATCGGTGGATCCGGAATCAGCGCTGACGCGATGCCGAGTCGTTGCTTGAGACCCCCCGAGAGCTCGGACACCTTCTTGTCCATGTGGCCGCCGAGATCGACGGTTCCTGCGACCTCCTCGACGCGGTCGGGGCCGAGTCCCCTGAGTGCGGCCGAGTAGTCGAGGAGGTCGATGACCGCCATGTCGTCGTAGAACGCCAGTTCCTGGGGCACGTAACCGATGATCGACCGGACGGCCTTTCCCCTGCTCCTGGCGTCCATGCCCTCGACCGTGATCGTGCCGTCGTAAGCGACGAGTCCGAGGATGCAGCGGATCACCGTGGTCTTGCCTGCACCGTTCGGTCCCCAGAAGGCGTATGCGGCACCGTCGGGAACGGCGAGTGTCACGTCGTCGACGACCGTCGTCGGTCCATAGGTCTTCGTCAGATGGTCGATCGTGATCACGGTGTGACCTCCCGTCGAACGCTCCGGGACCGGAGGACGGGCACGCCGATGATCGTCAGGCCCGACGCGATCATGGCGATGGCCGTCAGTCCCATGGCGAGGTTTCCGGATTCGTCCATCGTTCGCCCGACCGGCGCCAATGCCGGCCGTGAGATCAGCGGATGGGTGTCCTCGACCAGCGGGTCCGGCCGGAACACCGGGAACATGCGCGCAGCTATGTCGATCGCCTTGGCCGCCGGGGTCTCATCGAAGAAGGCGAGCTGTGGGTGTTGGTCGGTGATCGTGTCGTAGAGGTCGTTGACTCGGTAGACGACCTCGCCGACGCCGTCACCGTCCGCGTCGTAGCCTGCGTAGTCGCTCCAGTAGTTGCCTGCTCCCTCGGCGTTCCACTCGTTACCGCTGAAGGAGCCCGACCCGGTCACACCCACCTGCTCGGCGTTGTCGATGAACGTATTCCCGACGACGGTGTTCCGCTTCACGTTCGGCAGGAAGAGGACCCCAACGCGGTTGTACGCGATGAGGTTGTCCGCGACGAGGCCTGTCGATTCGACTGATGTCGGCGAGTTGTCGAGGTAGATGCCGACCCGGTTCGCAACCAGCCTGTTCCCCTCGATCGCGACGTCATCGATCTCCTTGAGGCCGACCCCGTATCCACTCGGTCCCGAGTTGTGGGAGAAGACGTTGTTGCGGACGGTGGCGCGTCGTGAGTACATGAGGAATGCCCCCACCGAGTTGTGGCTCAGGTCGTTGCCCTCGACGAGTGCGTCGTCCGAGTACATGAGGTGGAGTCCGTAGCGGCCCTCGCGCACGGTGTTGCCCCTCACGACCTTGGCGCCGCTTTGAACCAGCTTTTCGATGCTTTTGAGTTTTTCATAATGGGCCGTGCGGCAGTCGGTGCTGATCAGCATCAGGGACACATTGCCCTGGACCCCCATC
>JAWOGV010000143.1:0-5787 GCA_046496605.1 Acidimicrobiia bacterium
CGGTGTGCCCGGAACCCGAGACGCTCTGGTACGACGTGGCGACCATCGTTGCGAGGCCGGCCGAGGCGTGGAGCGGGCCTGCTGCCATCATCGCCACCATCGTCGTGCAGTTCGGGTTCGCGACGATGCCACGGTGCAACGCGATCGCGTGGTCGTTGACGTTCGCGACGACGAGTGGGACGTCGTCGTCCATCCGGAATGCCGAGGAGTTGTCGATCACGGTGGCTCCTGCGGATGCGAACGCGGGCGCGTGGGTGAGCGAGCGCGACCCGCCAGCCGAGAACAGGGCGACGTCGATGCCCGCGGGATCCGCGGTCGCGAGGTCCTCGATCGTCACGTCGCCCCACCGGGTCGCGACCACGCGGCCCGCGGACCGTTCCGACGCGAACAACCTGAGACCCGACAACGGGTATCCGCGCTCGGCGAGGATCGACACCATCGTCGTACCGACGGCCCCCGTCGCCCCCACGACGGCCACAGACGGGCTCACGAACGTCTTCATGCCGGTGGCTCCGCGTCGAGGCCCAGACCCGTGTGCAGGGCGCGTATCGCCCTGTCGATGTCCGATCCGTCGACGACGCACGAGATGCGAATCGGCGACGTCGAGATCATCTGGATGTTGATTCCCTCATCGGAAAGGATCCTGAACATCCGCGCCGCGATCCCGGACTCGGTCTTCATGCCGATACCGACGACCGACACCTTCCCAATCGATGTGTCGATCGTCACGCCACCTGCTGACACATCCTCGGCGACCGCCTCGGCTTCGGCCCTGGCGAGGTCCACCGACGCGGACGGGACCGTGAACGAGATGTCGGTGACACCTGCGTGGGAAACGTTCTGGACGATCATGTCGACGTTGACGCCGGCGGCTGCAAGCGGCTCGAAGAGCGACGCGGCGACACCGGGTGTATCGGGAACGCCGTAGACGGTCACCTTCGATTCGGACGCATCGTGGGCGATGCCTCGGACCACTGCCTGTTCCATCGTCTCCTCCTTGACCCAGGTCCCGGGAGCGTCGTGGAACGACGAACGCACGTGGATGGGAATGTTGAACCGTCGTCCGAACTCCACCGAGCGAGGCATCAGCACTGCTGCACCTGCGGAGGCGAGCTCGAGCATCTCCTCGAAGGTGACCTCGGACAGTTTGGTGGCGTTCGGGACTCGGCGGGGATCTGCCGTGAACACCCCGTCGACGTCGGTATAGATCTCGCACAGGTCTGCCGACAGAGCCGCAGCGAGCGCGACGGCCGTTGCATCCGACCCGCCGCGTCCGAGGGTCGTGACGTTCTTGGTATCCGGATCGACGCCCTGGAAGCCGGCGACGATGACGACGGATCCGGCCTCGATGCCATCGCGGACCCTCATCGCCCTGATCTCGACGATCTCGGCATGACCGTGACGACCGGTCGTGAGGATCCCGGCCTGGGATCCCGTCAGGCTCATCGCCGGAACACCGAAGTCCTCGATCGCCATCGCCACGAGGGACATCGTGATCCGCTCGCCCGCTGTGAGCAGCATGTCGAGCTCCCGTGGATGGGCATTGTCCGACACGTCGGACGCGAGGGCGAGCAGTTCGTCCGTTCCCTTGCCCATCGCAGAAACGACGGCCACCACCTGGTTCCCCGCCTTGTAGGTTTCGACGATTCGGGAGGCGACGCTGCGGATGCGGTCGGCATCGGCGACGGACGTTCCACCGTATTTCTGGACGACCAGCGGCATCGCCGGATTGTAGGTGTAGGCGATGGCATCCCATACCATCGCCCGATGCTCTCGACACGATTCTCCGCCTCCATCGTCGCCGTCGCCATCGCCCTCGGTGCGTGCTCACCATCGACGACGGAGAGCCCTGAAGCCGCCACCACCGTGCCCGACACGACACCCACAACGGTGCCCCTGAACGCCGTCCCAACCGATTACGCAGGCTTCCTGCGCCAACCGACGGCCTGCAGTGCCGACCAGCCAGAACCGGCCGTTGAAATGCAGTTCGAAGCCCCAGCCGACATGGGAATCGGTGGGCCGACGCTCGTCACGCTGACCACGTCCTGCGGACCCATCGAGATCACGCTCGATCCATCCGTCGCACCGGCGACCGTGAACTCGTTCGTCTTCCTCGCCGCGGAGGGTTACTTCGACGGAACAGTCAGCCATCGGGTGATTCCGGGCTTCATGATGCAGGCGGGGGATCCGACCGCAACGGGCCTTGGTGGACCCGGATACCGCCTTCCGGATGAGCTCCCCGCCGACGGCGCGACCTATGCGAGGGGCACCGTTGCCATGGCGAACGCAGGGCCGGGCACGGCAGGGAGCCAGTTCTTCATCCTCTTCGGTGATGCGAGTTGGCTTCCTCCCCAGTACTCGATCTTCGGTGAGGTCACGTCCGGATTCGAGACGCTCGACGCGATCGAGGCCGTGCCGCTCGGGCGCGGACCCGCGAGTGCCGATCCATCGCCCTCGACACCGCTCGAGTCCATCTTCGTCGAGTCGGTCGACGTGTCCCGGTAACCGGATCCGGTAACCTGATCCCATGGCAACGGACAAGCGTGACCGCCAGCGGCAGAACCGTGAGGCGAAGAAGGTCGAGGAGGAGAAGGCAGCGAAGAAGCGCCGCCGAATCTCACTCATCAAGAGGTACGCGATCTACGCCGTGATCTTCGGCGCTTCGATCGTGATCCTCTACTTCCTCACCAGCTGACGATGCCCGTCGACCTCCACCTCCACTCCACCGCTTCGGACGGGGCGGACAGCCCTTCGGACCTCATGGATCTGGCTGCCAGCGAGGGCGTGACGACGGCCGCGCTGACCGATCACGACACCCTCGCCGGCATCGCGGAGGCATCCGAGCGCGCAGGCGAACTCGGCATCCGCCTCATCCCCGGCATCGAGCTGTCGGTCGATCACCGCGGAGCGAAGCTCCACATGCTCGTCTACTTCACAGAACCCGGTGAGGGACCGCTGAACGATCGACTCGAGGGTCTCCTGCGTGGCAGGAACGAACGCAACCAGACGATCGTGTCCCGGTTGAACGCGCTCGGGTACGGGATCACCCTGACCGACGTCCTCGCACGTTCAGGTGGGCCATCCGTCGGACGGCCGCACATCGCGGATGCCCTCATCGACGCGGGATACTTCGGAAGCCGCAACGAGGCATTCGAGCACCTCCTCCACGACGGGGGACCTGCATACGTCGAACGCGCCAGGCTGAGCGCCATCGAGGCCATCCGTCTCGCGAGGGAACAGGGCGCAGTCGCCGTCGTCGCGCACCCCGCGACGATCGCCATGGGCGCAGAGGGCTACTCGAAGCTCTTCCGCGAGCTCGCGGATGCCGGCCTCGGGGGCATCGAGGCGCATCACTCGATGCACCACCGCGCCCTCAGGGAACATCTCGCAGCGCTCGCCCACAGCCTGGGGATGGCGGCGACCGGCGGATCCGACTACCACGGCATCGACACGAGGACATATCGCATCAGGACGGGCAACGGCGACCTCCGGATCCCGGAACGCGCCGTCGAGGAGCTCGACGCCGCACGCGAGCGCTGACGTCGGCTGAGAAGCCCTTCAACCGGATCGCGTACCCGGCCGATACACACCGGGTAAGGAGCGACACGGAATGCCCTCGATCCCCAATCGGGCGCCGATCGACTACGCCGATCTGCGGAGCCCGTTGAACCTGATTCGTGCTTCGAGCGCGTCCATGTTCATCGTCCTGTTGTCCGCATGGGCCATCGTCGCGAACGAGACTGCCAGCCTCCTTCTCGCCCTCCCCGCTGCGGTGGTGCTCGTCGATGCGATCCGACGGAGCCGCTCGAGCACCGCAGGGCCCGGCAACGGCATCATCATCGATGCGACGGCAATCGGGATCGCCCTCGCGCTCTACGGCCCGAATGCCGGAATCCACGCCGTGGCCATCATGACGCTCCTCGTCACGGCCACCATTCTCCTCCCTGTCGTGAAGGCGGCGGCCCTCGTCGCGTACTCCGTGGTCCTCTCGGCCGGGATCTTCCTGCTCGATGGCATCGATGCACCCCTCGTCGCCGTGGCCCGACACCAGACCGGCAACGCACTCTTCGATCTCACGATCGTGTCGGTGTTCTTCGCTGCGACGGCAGCGGTCCTCGTCCTCGCGGTCCAGGTGATCCTCAAGGCGCAGGACCGCCAGGAGGAGGCCCTCGCCCAGGAACGGCGTGCACTCCAGCTGAAGAACGAGTTCGTCTCGATGGTGAGCCATGAGCTACGAACCCCGTTGACCGGCATCGCAGGATTCACGGACACGCTGACCGAGACATGGACGACGCTTCCGAGCCGCGAGGTCGACGAGTTCCTCGCGATCATGGGTCACGAGACAGAGCATCTGGCCAACCTCGTCGAGGACATCCTCGTCATACCGCGCCTCGAGGCAGGTCAGCTGCGCCTCAGCCCCGAGGAACTCGACCTGGCCGTTGAGGTACACGCCGTGGCGAACGTAGTCATGGGCGACACCGACTACTCCGTGGCCATCCCCGCAGGCGTCGAGGTCTCCGCCGACGCGACACGGCTCAGGCAGATCCTGCGCAACCTCCTCGAGAATGCCCTCAAGTACGGGGGGGACCAGGTCCTGGTCGAGGGAGAGTTGTCGGGTCCGGGCCTGTACACGGTGTCGGTCTCGGACAACGGCCGCGGCGTCGAGCCCGAAGACCGCGAGCGGATCTTCCAGCACTTCGAACAGCTGTCCACCGGTGACGCCCGGATCCAGCAGGGGGTGGGGCTCGGCCTGCCGATCGCACGAACACTCGCTCGAGCCATGGGGGGAGATCTCTGGTACGAGGACCGGTTCCCCGTCGGGGCGAAATTCCGATTCACGGTGAAGATGGCCAAGGCGCCGGATCCGTCCCATGCACAACCTGCTCCCCACGCTCGCACCGCATAGGTAGCCTTGCCGGAGTGCTCGCCTACAACATCCATCACGTCGCCGTCGCCGTCCGCGATCTCGATGCTGCCCTCGACGGCTACCGGACGCTCCTCGGCATCGAACCGCTGACCCGCGAGGTCGTCGAGGATCAGGGCGTCGAGGAGGCCATGCTCGCACTCGGCGGATCGCACATCCAGCTTCTCAGGCCACTGGCACCGGACACTCCCGTCGGACGATTCCTCGACCGAAGGGGGGAGGGGATGCACCACATCGCAATCGCCGTCGTCGACATCGATGCTGCGCTCGACCACCTCCGTTCGACCGGAGCGCGCCTCATCGACACGGAGCCTCGCATCGGTGGTGGTGGACACCGGATCGCGTTCGTGCACCCCGAGAACCTCGCGGGTACGCTGATCGAACTCGTCGAGGTCGCACCATGACCGATCACATCGAGATCACAGGAGGAGCGGATCAGGCCCATGCCGCAGCGATCGCCGCCGTCGTCGCGGCGATCGAGGCCGAGGAGAGGGCCGCCCTCGCCGCACAGAGGCGACCCTCCCATCGGAGCCAATGGATCGAAGCAGGGCGCCCCAACGAGCATCTCGCTCCCTTCCCGCCAGAGGAGTACGCCAAGCGGCCCGGCCAGCCTCCACCCGAGGAGCCCCCGTTCTGACGGCACCGGCACGGCACCCCGCGTTCGGTAGCATTCGGGTACGCACTACCAGGGAGACTCGTTGCAACCCGTGATCTGCTCGGTCGCCAGAACCCCCATTGGTCGATTCAACGAGGTCTTCGCCCCCCTCACGGCAATGGATCTGGGCGGCGTCGCGATCGCGGGTGCCCTCGCACGGGCGGGACTCCCCGCTGATCAGGTCGACGAGGTCATCTTCGGACACGTC
>JAWOGV010000149.1:0-8015 GCA_046496605.1 Acidimicrobiia bacterium
TCCTTGCCCCGAGCCGCATACCGTGCGAGGGCCGCCCTCCCTGTCGACTTCATCGCCTCCGACAGGAGCGCATAGGGCTTCGCTCCGCCCTTGTCGGGCCCGAGGTAGTAGGCCTTCTCGTAGTAGAGCGGGTCGACCTCGGCGAGGGGAACGAACTCCTTGATGTCGATGGACTGCGTCGATGCCAGTTCCATCGCCTTGAGTTCCTCCGGCGTGAATACGACGTACTGGTCCTTGGCGAACTCGTATCCCTTGACCATCTCGTCGCGGCTCACCACCACCTCGTCCTTCGGGCAGTAGAACTGTTGGCGGACACGCGTACCGCACGCTTCGTGGAGTGAGTTGAACGAGATCCGGGAGTCCGGTTCGTTCGTCGAGAAGAGCTTGACCGGGATCGCGACCAGCCCGAAGCTGATCGTTCCTGTGGCAATGGGGCGAGCCATGACATCCTCTTTGGGTAAGGCCCTTGTATACCACAGACCGCGAAATCCGCCAGTGAATATCCGGACGTCGGATGCCACGCCGTCGGGCCGGGCGCCCGATCCCTCATGTCTAGGATCGCCTCACATGGGTCCGAAGATTCCCGATCGCCTGGATGAGTATCGGCGCAAGCGTGACGCTGCTCGCACGCCCGAACCGTTCCCAGCCGGTACCGCGGGTGCGGGCGGCATCTTCGTCGTCCAGAAACACGCCGCCAGCCGACTCCACTACGACCTCCGTCTCGAGCACGACGGCGTCCTGCTGTCATGGGCGGTGCCCGCGGGGCCCTCCCGCGACCCCGCGGTCAAGCGATTCGCCGCCCACACGGAGGATCATCCCCTCGAGTACGCCGAATTCGAGGGTGTCATACCCGCCGGCGAGTACGGGGGCGGGGCGATGATCGTTTGGGATCGCGGCTCGCTCACTTTCGATGAGGATCCGGATGCGGGCATCGCCAAGGGCAAGCTCCTGTTCAGCCTCGCCGGGTACAAGCTCGGCGGGCAGTGGACCCTCGTCCGCATGAAGAAGGATCCCACCGAGTGGCTCCTCATGAAGAAGCCCGACGCATGGGCGACAGACGAGGACGTCGAGTTCGACGAGCGATCCATCCTCTCGGGTATGACCGTCGATGAGATCGCGCACGCGAGGGAGCGGTCCGAAGCGCTCATCGGAGCCGCTCAGGGCGCGGGCGGGATCGTGGGAACCGTGGATGCGATGACGATGGGCCTCATGTTGGCGTCGACCGCGGACGCGCCCTTCTCGGACCCCGAATGGCTGTTCGAGATCAAGTACGACGGATACAGGATGATCCTCGACAAGCGGGACCGGCGCGTCCGTCTGCGGTACCGCAGCGGCCTGGACGCCTCCGCCGTCTTCCCCGAGATCGTCAGCGCCGGGCGACGGCTGCCTCTCGACACTGCGATCCTCGACGGTGAAATCGTGGTACTCGACGAGCTCGGAAGACCGTCGTTCGCCGCCCTCCAACGGCGCGGCGCGCTCACCAACAGGTTCGAGGTCGCATCGGCCGCAGCGCGATCCCCTGCCACGTTCTTCGCATTCGACATCGTGGCCGTCGGCGATCTGGATACACGACCCGTTGCCCTCGTTGACCGCAAGGAGCTGGTTCGCGCCATCACGCCGAGCCTCGGACCGGTCCGATACGCCGACCACGTCGCTGGACTGGGCGAGGCGATGTTCGCCGAGGTGACCCGAATGGGGCTCGAGGGCATCATCGCGAAACGATCGTCGAGTGCCTACTCCCCCGGTCGCTCCGACGCATGGCGCAAGGTCCGGGTCGAACAGACCGGTCGATTCGCCATCGTCGGGTACACCGTGGCCCGTGGAACCCGCTCGGGACTCGGTGCCCTCCACCTCGCCGTACGGAACGGCGCGGGGTTGCGATATGCAGGGCGTGTCGGCACCGGGTTCGCCCACGCCACGCTCTTGGAGCTCCGTTCGCTCCTCGAACCCGACGAGACACCCGATCCCGGAGTCGACGGTGACCTCCCGACCGGCGAGGAGCACCGTTGGGTCACCCCGCGATGGATGGCAACGGTTCGCTACAAGGAATCCACCGAGGCCGGCTCCCTCAGGCATCCCGTCTTCGAGGGCTTCGAACCGCTCGCCCACGACTCCCTCGCGGGTGCACCGGAAACCGACCACGAACCACCGAGGCCCGCGATCGTCGATGCACGGACGACGGAGCCGACGAACACCGACAAGGTGTTCTGGCCGGACAACGGCTTCACGAAGGGTGACCTCATCGAGTACTACACCGCGGTGGCGGATCACCTCCTCCCCTACCTCCGCGATCGACCGCTCGTCCTCGACCGATTCCCCGACGGGATCGAGGGGAAGTCCTTCTTCCAGAAGAACGCACCGGAGTACGTGCCCGACTGGATCCGAACGGAGTGGATCGAGCGCGACGATGAGACCGGGAACAACTACTTCGTCGTGGAGGACGTCGAAGCCCTCCGGTACGTCGCGAACATGGCGTCGATCCCACTTCACATCTGGGCGAGCCGGATGCGCACCCTCGACACCCCCGACTGGTGCATTCTCGATCTCGATCCCAAGACCGCTGCGTTCACCTCCGTCGTGACCGTGGCACGCGCCATCCACGAGCTCTGCGATGACATGGGCCTTCCCCACGTCGTCAAGACGAGCGGGAAGACGGGACTCCACATACTCATCCCGATGGGTCCTCCCTTGACGTACGACCATCAGCGCATGCTCGGATCCCTGATCGCCGGCGTCGTTGAAGGATTGCTCCCCGAGATCGCGACAACGATCCGCTCCCCGGCGGGTCGCGGCGACAAGGTGTACATCGACCATCTCCAGAACGGGCGGGGCAAGCTCCTCGTCGCGCCGTTCAGTGTTCGTCCCGTGCCGGGCGCGACCGTGTCGACACCATTGCGGTGGTCCGAGGTGACGCCGAGCCTCGACGTGGCGAGGTTCACGATGACGTCCGTTCCCCGAAGGCTCGCCGCCATGCGCACCGATCCCTTCGAAGACCTCCTCACGGCAGTCCCCGATGTCCCATCCGCCCTCGCACGCCTCGACGACATCCTCAGGGCCTGATCGGACACGACCCGCCTCCGCGGGCCGTGCGGTAGGCTCGCCGACATGCGCGTCGCCGTCTACTCCACCCGCCCGTGGGACGAACAGTTCCTGAGCGCCGCGAACTCAGGCCATGACCTGCTCTTCCTCGAGGCGAGGCTCGACCGAACGACCACCCCGTTGGCGGAGGGCGCCCGAGCGGTGTGCGTCTTCGTCAACGACGTCGTCGACCGCTCCACAATCGAGGGACTCCATCGGCACGGCATCGAGTTCATCGCCCTCCGCTCCGCGGGGTTCAACCATGTGGACGTCAGGGCAGCGCTCGACCATGGTGTGACGGTCGTTCGGGTGCCCGCCTACTCGCCGCATGCGGTCGCGGAGCACACGGTCGGCCTCGCGATCACCCTCAACCGACGCATCCATCGGGCGCACAACCGTGTCCGCGACGGTGACTTCAGGCTCATCGGCCTCATGGGTGTCGACATGTTCGGCAAGACGGCCGGCATCATCGGGACGGGCAAGATCGGGCAGATCACCGCAGGCATCCTCCAGGGTTTCGGCATGCGGGTGATCGCCCACGATCCGTACCCGAACGACACCGTTGCCAGCATGGGCATCGACTACGTGGATCTCGACACGCTGTTCGCAGAGTCGCATGCCATCAGCCTGCACTGCCCGTTGACTCCCGACACCCACCACATCATCGACGCCGAGGCCATCGAGAAGATGGAGAAGCGCCCCATGGTGATCAACACCTCCCGTGGCGCGCTCATCGACACCGCCGCCGCCATCGAGGGCCTGAAGTCGGGACAACTCGGGGCGCTGGCCATCGACGTGTACGAGGAGGAGGGGGACCTGTTCTTCGAGGATCTCTCCGACACCGTCATCCAGGACGATGTCTTCTCACGCCTCCTGACGTTCCCGAACGTCCTCGTCACGGGGCATCAGGCCTTCTTCACCCGAGAGGCGGTCGAGCAGATCGCCGAGACGACCGTCGCGAACCTCGACGCGCTCGAAGACGGTCGCTCACCCGGTACCGAGGTCACCGCCGACCTGGTCGGTTCGTGAGAGCGGTTCAGACGGACTGCTCGTAGAACGAGGCAATCGCCTCCGTGAACGCGACCCTGCTGGCCTCCCATGCGTAGAACATGTGACCGCCTCCGTAGTGTTGGACGGTGAGGCGATCCGTCATCGCAGGATCGAGGCGCATCAGGTTCTTCAAACGGTCGCTCGCGAAGTACGGTGTGACGAGGTCGTACCGGCCGTGGGTGATGAAGGCGCGCATGTGCGGGTTGAGGGCCATCCCGTAGCGGAAGTCGTCCGTGGCGCCCGGCGGTGCCTCGAACGCGTGGTGGTCCGAGTCCCGCTTCCAGGCCGTGTTCACCTCGTAGGACAGGAGGGTGTACTCCCGATCGGTGTCCACACCGATCTCGGACCTGAGCAGGCGGTTGATACCCATCGTGAACGCCGCACTCGCACCCGACAGGGTGGGATCGGGCCCCGTGAACGAGTCGCGGTCGGGGAAGGGATCCGTGACGGTCACCGTCGTGTCATACAGGCCCAGCACCTGGCGCTGGTCGCGCAGGAGCTCCCTGGCGAAGGTCCCGATGGGGATGCGACCCTCGGCGCGGCGCACGAAGTCGACCGGCAGCCCGATGAGGTCGGCATGCTCGGTGAGGATCCTGTCCCGGTCCCCCTCCGGCATGGCCGCGCCCCTGGTCAGGAACGTGGTGTAGTCACCCGTTGCGAACGCTTCGGCGGCCGAGAGCACCGTCGTGCTGTCCGCCCCTGCCTCGAACGCCCTCGACCTCCCGTGGTGGACGGCCGAGAGTGCCATGACCGGCAGCGTGTCGATCCAACCCGTGATGTCGTAGTCGGTGGGGCTGAGCGGTGTGAGCTCGAGCGCCGGGGAGATCAGGATCGCACCGTTGAGGCCGATCCCTGTCGACTCCTGGAGCATACGGACCAGTCTCCCGACCCGGTACCCACCGTAGCTCTCCCCCGCGATGAACACGGGCGATCCCCAACGGCGGTTCTCCGAGAGCCACCGGCCCATGAACTCGCACATCGACTCGAGGTCGCGCTTGTAGCCGAAGTACTCCTTCGGGCCCTTCGCCTCCTTGTCGCCCCCGGATGCATCCTTCGCGCCCTTGTCGTCGTCGGCCTCGATCATCCTCGACCATCCGGTGCCGACGGGATCGACGAACACGAGGTCGGTGAACGCGAGCCACGACGCCTCGTTCTCGACCAGCCGAGGGGGCATCGAGGGAAGCGATCCGTCGGGAGGGAAGGCGACCCGAGTGGGTCCCACCGCGCCCACGTGGAGATAGGCGGACGACGCCCCAGGTCCTCCGTTGAACACGAATGTGACCGGACGGTCCTCGTCACCGCCCGTTGCGACGTATGCGCAGGAGAACACCTCCGCTGCGGGTTTCTCCTTCTTGCGCAACACGATCCAGCGCGCCGTTGCCGTGTAGTCCAGGGGCGTCCCCGCGGCACTCCACGTGGCCGTCGTCTCGGCCCCCTTGGGCGGCTCGTGATCCTTCTTGTGCTCGGTCGGCGTCGTGTCGTCACTCATGGGCACGGATGCTACCGACCCTCTCCGTGCGAGCGGGCTGCCGACTCAGCGCTGCTGACTCCACGAGCCATTCGGATGCTCGCAGTCAACGGCTTGCATCCTCGTCCTCGACCCCATCTCGCTCGATGAGGTCTTCACTCTCGATCATGCGACGCATGTACTCGCGCTTGCGGGCGAGAACCTCGTCGCGCTTCTCCGCGGTCCAGCTGCGACCGAGGTCACGTGGATTCGCTGCCCACACCGTCACGTCGTTGAGCGACCGCAACTCGATGAGGATCTCCTCGAGCAGCTGCTCGACCCTGTCGCCGTCCATACCAGCCCCTTCCGCCCGGTGACCGCCGCCGGTACAGGCTAACGCCCAACGTCCAGCCGTTCCTCCCGTGCAGGAATCGGTTGCGCCGACGGTAGCCGTGGTACCACAATGAGTGGGCAGGACGTCGGGCGGCGTCGGGCGGAGAAGGCATTCATGGAGCAGCTGGCGCCGATTGCGCGTGGCCGTGGGGACGGCTTCGATGTGCGCAATGGGGCAATCGCGCTCGGGTTCGCACTCGTCGCATTGAACGTACTCGACCTGATGGTGACCGATCTCTCCATCCGCCACTTCGGTGCGACCGAGGTCAACCCGATCATGGCGGCGCTGCTCGGTACACCATGGGCGGTGCTGCTCAAAGTGGGACTCCCGACGGCCATCCTCGCCCTGACTCCACGCCTGTGCTCCGGGCGCGCCGTGCTGTACCTCCGTATGGCCGTCGGTGTCTACATGGTCGTCGCGATCGTGAACCTGGGCCAGCTCGCATACGCCCTGTCATAGAACAGACGAACGACACCGAATCGCTGCGAATGATCGCCAGCCGACATGGCGCTCTTCTCCATTTCAGCGGGGAGGTTGAACACGCGAAGGGCGGATCGGCGCCGGTTCGTCGGATACCGCTGAAGGAACCCGACGGGAGCCTCTGGATCGTCAGTGCCTCCGGCGGAGTTCATCCGACCTTCGGCGATATTCCTCGTCGTCGATCTCTCCTCGAGCGTATCGGTCGGCGAGGATGGACAGAGCCGATGAGGTCGCGTTCTGGGTCGTGGATGCGCTCCGCGCGCCGAACCAGATGATGGCCCCGACAAGAATGATCAAGCTGATCCATGCCACGGCCATCATGCCCCACCCGAACCCGTCCATGTGGCCGGCGTCGGCGATCATCGTTGCCGCTCTTGCTGTGTATTCGTGCATCGGGGAGCTCCTTCGATGTCAGGGCGGGTACGGCTCGAATCCTTCCATTCGTTGCATCTGTCGTACGTAGGCGACGATGGCGTCGATCGGCGGTGTCGTCAGGTCCGGACACGGAGATGGTCGGCGCCCGAAGCTTCTCCCTTGGACGCCTCTGGGCCGGGACCAGTGGTCGAGGCCTCCATCATCCGTTGTGGCGGCATCGTGTGGGGGACGGTCGATCAGCTCGATCATCCGCACGTTCGGTCCGCTGTACCTTGGAAGTCGGGTACGGGCCGTTCGGCAGCATCCGCGGTGGTTTCGGCGGGGCCATTCGCAGCGATGTCGGCAATCAGCCAGTCCATCTCATCGATCTCGCGTCGCTGCGCCTCGATGATCTCGACAGCCAGCTCACACACCCGCACATCCGAGAGCTCAGAGCGTTCACTGGTCAGAATCGCAATCGAGTGATGCGGGATCATCGCACTCATATACGAGCGATCCTGCACGGTTGTCTGGGACCGAACGAGGAACAGACCAAGGCCGAACATCACGACGGCAGCCCCGAAGATGGCGAGGTTGATCGTCCAGTTGCGGTACATCGTGAGCATGAACGCCAGCATGATCGTGGCCATCGTCGCCCCCATGAGCAGCGTCATGTAGAAACGCGTCTCACTCCACCGCACGTGCGACCACTCGAACGTGTTGAGGTACATGATGGCGAACATCGCCACCATCGACGTCACGATCATCGCTCCGAAGATCAGATACCGACGTGTCTCGTCGTGGCCCGATTTGCGTTCGGTCTCTTCATTTCCAAGGGTTGGATTGTCCAAGGTCTACCTCCCGAATCGCGCGTCTGTCCAATCCCTACCCACTCGCGGCTCAAGTGAGACCTAGGTGGACGGCGCACAGAGATGGTCGGCGAGACCGTTTCAACTGCAAACCCGAAAAGGCCTTGAGGAGATGGCGGTCACCCGCTGCGTCCCTTGGGCACTCCTCCAGGAGTCACCGTTGGGACATTCCACGACCGAGGCGGCGATCGCACCGCCAAGACACAGCCCGGGTCGGGTTCGGCGCTGCTGCGATTCGCCTGATCGGGCCTCAGAAGAACAACAACCCCGAGGGGTGGAGCCCTTGGGGTTGTTGGTGTCGGAGAGAAGACTCGAACTTCCACGGGCTACAAGCCCACTAGGC
>JAWOGV010000212.1:0-2751 GCA_046496605.1 Acidimicrobiia bacterium
GTCGAGAAGGCCTCCTGCCTTGACGGCGCTCACCGCCGCCCTCACCTCGTTCATGTCCTCGATCGCAAGTCCGCTCGTGACCAGCGCCGCATTGAGCGCGGCCACGTCGTCCCCGGTGACACCCGCAACGGGCACCTCGGCGAGCGCAGAGCCTCCGCCCGACACACAGAAGATGACAAGGTCGTCGGCAGCGACGGTGCCGAGGAACCGAACGAGCTCGGCACCGGCCTCAAAGCTCGCCGCGCCGGGAATCGGGTGGTCCCCGAGGATGACACGAAGGGGGCTCGGAGAAGCACGGTCGGTGACGACCACGCCGCGTGACGATCCCGTCACCGAGCACGCCGCCTCTGCCATCGCGACCGCTGCCTTGCCGATGCCGACGACGACCACGTTGCTCGGACGAGCGTCGAACCGAACACCGTCACCGCCGTGCCCGACCACGATGCTGCCGGACCGTTCCGAGAGATGCTCTCGAACCAGGGCGGCGGGATCGCATGCCGAGACGCCTGTCAGGAAAGCGGACAGGAGTGCCTGGCGTTCCACGCCTTCGGTCCTCCCGAGTAGCTCGTCGTCGTGGCCTCCCGAACGATACGCCGAGAAGCGGGTCGACGAAGCCACTGCCCGGTCAATGATCAGGCGCGCAGGACGCCCGGTCGATTGACACGGGCGTCCCGGGCGTCGTCTTCGTGATGTGGACGAACGTCAGGCGTCCGCTCCTCCTTCGCCGGCCCAACCTCGGCGCTCATGCCACATCTGCGCGACCCGGGCGAGCTCCTCTCGCGTTATCTGTCCGTCGCTCGCGGCATCCGCCCATGGACCATCCGGGTCGTTGAACGGGTGGTCGTCGCCGAGCTGTGCGAGCTCGTCCGAATCGATCACCCCGTCCCCGAGGAAGCCTCTGATGAGCTCACGATCGGCTCGACGCTCCTCACGACGCTCCTCACGATCGGCTCGACGCTCCTCGCGGAATTCCCGACGCTCCACGCGCCATTCCGTGCGGGCCGCGTGGAGTCGTTCGCGCACCTCGTCCGCCTGGGGCTGCGTGAGGACACCGTCTGCCACCAGGCCGTCGAGTACCTCGACGAGTGGCCCGACGGGCTCGGTCGTATCCGTCGTGTCCGTGGTCGGCTCCTGCGCGACCTGTGCCTCAGCTGGCGCACCGGCCAGCGTCGATGCGATGAATGCTCCTACCACCAGCACTCCGGCTGCGGCAAGCGATGCGAGGATCGTCTTCATGGTTGGCTCCTTTCGTCCTTCGCATCTCGAGCATCGCGCACACGGATGGGCAAGGCCTGAGGGAGGCATGAGAGATCGATGAGACTCACCCGGGGGCGAGCGGGATGCAAAGACCGACTTCGGCGCCGCGGCGATCCCTGCGGTTTGCCGCGAACACGGAGCCTCCGTGGTCGATCGCAACCTGCTCGACGATGGAGAGCCCGAGGCCCGAACCCGGGTTCGTGCGGGCGCGATCCGATCGGTAGAAACGTTCGAAGACGTGAGGGAGGTCCCCGGCGTCGAACCCGGGGCCCTCGTCGAGAACCGTCACCGTGCCACCCTCCACGACGACCGCGATCGTTCCGTCCTCCGGCGACCACGTGTCGGCGTTCGCGAGGAGATTCACGACGGCCCGTTCAAGGGCATCTCGCCGACCCATCACCGTCGAGTCGTCGCTCGTCAGGTCGATCGGCCGATCGGTGCGACGACGGAAGCGCTCGATCGTCGACCCCACGACGTCGCCGAGTGCCACCCGTGCCACCGGCCCCTGCTCGCGCCCTTCCGTTGCGAGATCCACGATCTCGACCACGAGGGAGCTGAGCTCCTCGACCTCTGCATTGGCCGCGGCGATCATCGCGACCCTCTCCTCCTCGCCCACCTCGTGACGCTGGAGGACCTCGAGGTTCGTCCGAAGGGCCGTCAGCGGGGTACGGAGCTCGTGGCCCGCATCGCGCACCAGCCTGACCTGCTGCGCCTTGGACTCCTCCAGCTGCTCGAGAAGTCGATTGAATGCCCGTGCGAGGGAGGCCACCTCGTCGTCACCATCCGTTGCGAGCCGATCACCCAACCGTCGCGATGCCGAGATCGCCCCGACGGACTCCTCGAGGCTCTCGATCGGCCTCACGGCGGTTCGCGACACGAGGGCTCCGAGGGCGACGGCGAGGCCGATTCCGGCGATCCCCCCGACGAGGAGCATGCCGGAGAACCGGCGAAGGGTCTGGTCCGCTTCCGTGAGGGGGCGTGCGACCTGTGCAACGGCACCGGTCCCGCGAACGACCGCGGCCACCCTCAGGTGCACGTCATCGACCCAGACGGATCGGAGCTCTGCGACCCCCACGCCGATCTCCTCAGGCTTCGGTACCGGCAGTTGGAGGGCGTCGGTGCCGACGTTGATCGTCGATCCGCTCGGCAGGATGATCTGGTAGTAGACCGCGTCGAACTCGCCTGCACGGCTCGGACTGAGGAGGGCGCCGACCCTGCTTCCCGCTCGGAACAGGTTGGCGGGGAAGTCCCTCTCGGGAGCCCTTTCGATGATCGAGGCCCGCGCGAGCAGGCTCTCATCGATCGGGTCGAGGACCTGCTGGCGCGCCGCCACGAACGAACCGAGGGTGACGACGACGACCGTGACACCGACCGCCACCGCGGTGGCGACCGTGATGCGCCTGCGAATCGTCATGTGTCCGCTCGCAGCACGTACCCGACACCCCGCACCGTGTGGATGGTGCGGGGTTGCCCACCGGACTCCGTCTTGCGTCG
>JAWOGV010000264.1:0-3073 GCA_046496605.1 Acidimicrobiia bacterium
CGAGGAGCGCGAGATACCGCGGCTCGAACAATCGGAGCGGAATGACGCTTCCCGGGTAGGCCACGAGGCCGAGCGGGAACATGGGCAGGGTTTCCATGGATCTCCTCGTACTCGATTCTACGGAGCGCCTCGACGATGGGGATGGCGCGTCGGAGCGCCCACTCGGCGTTCCTAAGGTTCGGTGATGACGCGCCTCTTGACCGTTGGAGCGGTACTCGCACTCGTCGTCACAGCATGCGTCACGGAGTCGACGGACACGACGAGCGTTGATGTGGTGACCACATCGACGGCTGTCGTGGCGGCGCCACCGTTGGAGGACCGTGTCGCGGTGTCGTCGGTCGACGGCGGCCTCCGCGTCCACGATGCCACCGGAAGGGAGCTGATGAGGCTCGAGTCCGTTGCGGGAACCTCGTATCGGCAGCCGGTGTGGGCGTCGGACGGCTCGATTCTCGCTGCCAGGTCGGGTGACGGAGGCGGATTCGGCCTCGTGTCCGTCGATTCGTCCGATGCATCGATCCGGTGGGAGGCGGCCATGGACACCCCACCCTTCTACTACCTGCCTGCCCCCGTCGGATCGGCGTGGGCGACGACATCGCTCCGAAACGATCCATCCGGCGAAGGGCTCGTTGCCGAGCTCGTGGACGGCCGCGGCATGGTCACACCGATCGCGGTGATCTCTCCGTTCTATTCGTCGTGGTCCCCCGACGGTGGTCAGCTCGCCGTCCATGGTGGGGGTCGAACGATCGACATCCGGTCCGAGGGCGGCACGGAGACGATCGCCGATCCGAGCGGTGTGTTCCAGGCACCCGTGTGGACGACGGACGGTCTCGTGACGCTTCGCACGACGGCGATCGGGCAGGTGCTCTCGGTGTGGGACGGCGACAGCTTCGACGATGTGGCATCCGTGTCGGGTCCCGTCAGGTTCACGGCGGGGAGCGGCACGGTAGCCCTCCAGGCGGTGGGGTCCGACAGCGGGGGTGGCGTTCAGGCAGGGCTCCGATCCCAGCAGATCCCCACGATTCCGGTTGCTCGTCTCGTCGTGGTCGATCTCGCGTCAGGTTCCATCGAAACGGTGGTGAACGAGCTCACGCCCTTCTTCCAGTGGGATCCGAGCGGGGAGCGACTCCTGTTCGCGACGTTCACGTCGCCGGCCGCGCTCACATTCCGCGTGCGGATCTGGGAGCGTGGGTCGACCGTCGACGTCGGGTCATTCGACGCCCAACCGGTCTGGTTCCGCGACCTCGTCCCCTTCTTCGACCAATACGATCAGTCCGTCTCGCTGTGGTCGACCGGCGGGAATGCCATCGCCCTTCCCGAGGTCCTCGACGGACGTCGGGTGGTGTCGATCAGGCCTGTTGACGGATCCGAGCCCGTGGTGATCGAGGACGCGACGTGGGTCACCTGGAGCCCTCCGGACCTTCCGTGAGTCGGCTCATGGAGGTTCGCTCCCACCCGGCGCGATAATCGGGTCGTGCAGGTTCCGTCAGGCATCCTCTACGGTGGCAGATCGGGTGCTCCGATCGCGCTCATCGCGTCCACGGCGGGTGTCACGCTCATGTTCAGCGCGACCCCGTTCCTCATCGCTCCCATCGCGGAGAGATACGGCGTGTCGGAGGGTTTCGCCGGGGCGATCTCGATCGCCCAGGTCGGTGCGTTCGCTGCTGCGAGCTTCATCCTTCCGAGGCTCGTGCGCCCGAGCGGTCGGATCCTCCGCCTCTCGGCGTTCGTGCTCTTCCTGGCGAACGTTGCGAGCACCGTGCCGGGCAACTATGGCGTACTCCTTGCACTGCGCGTCGTCGCGGGTGCCGCGGCAGGAGCAATGACGTGGCTGGCGTGGACGCATGCGATGAAGCGCTCCGAGTCGATGGCTCCGATCGCCGCGACGGGCCCGGTCGTCGCGCTCCTGGCAGCACCCGTGATGGCGATCCTCGGCGATATGGGGGACAGTCCCGTCTACATCGCCCTCTCGGTCGCATCGATTCCCGCCTTCGTACTGATCGCCGCTGTCACGGGCAGGCGCCGGACGCGCGGCGTGATCTCGGCTTCACGATCGAACCGGGTCCTCCTGGGATCGCTCTTCGCCCTCACCTTCTTCGGATCCGCCCTGTTCATCAACCTCGCTCTCGTCGCCAGGGACATCCACGGCCTCGGTCCCCTCGCGACGTCGATGGGGTTCAGCCTCAACGCAGGAGGCGGCTTCCTCGGAGCGAGACTGTCAGGTCGGCATCGACACCCCGGGTGGTTCCTCGCCTCGATCGGGCCCGCCGCGCTCATCACCGTCATCGGCCCCGTCTCCCTCTACTACGCGGGCATGTTCTGGTGGGGCTTCGCCTTCTGGATGGGCGTACCCGGCATCCTCCAGATGCTGGTGGACCGGTCGCTCGAGCCAGCCGAGAGGGCAGGCGACGGCCAGGGTGTCCTCGCACTCGGCCGGGCATTGGGGCCCGCCCTGGGAGGCGGCTTCGTCGACAATGGGGCCCTCACCGGCCTCGCGGTCACGTCGGCCGTCGGCCTCGTGGTGTCGGGTGTCTCCGTCGTGGGGGTAAAGGAAGGGCGCGATCGTCTTCCGCCGACCGACACCAGGACGATCGACCAGCAATGAGGCCGATGCCGCGAGCCAATAGTGTCGGAAGCTCGGCACTCGTACACTGCTCCCGGTGACGGACACACTGACACTGGCGCTCGCCTTCGGCGTGGTGAGCCTTGCTGCGTATCAGGTCGGCATCTGGTCCTCGCGGATCGGGCTCCCGAAGATCACGGCATACCTCGCGGTCGGTGCGGTCGTCGGCACGTTCGGTCTCGACCTCATTCCCACGACCGCGGCAGACGACCTCCGGTTCATCGACGAGCTGTCGCTCGGGGTGATCGCGTTCGTTGCAGGAAGCGAGCTCTACCTCCCACAAATCAGGAGCAGGCTTCGGACCATCTCCTTCATGGCCATCGGCATCATCGTCACCGGCCTGATCCTCATTGGGTCTGCCATCTTCTGGATCACGGGCATCGTCGATCTCGGGGGATCGTTCAGCGCCGAGGAGCGCATCACGGTCGCCATCATCGGCTGCGTCGTCCTCCT
>JAWOGV010000035.1:0-4361 GCA_046496605.1 Acidimicrobiia bacterium
CGACGAGGGATCCCCTCCAGACCGGCGTGGTGCGACTCGGTGATCCGACAACCGAGCGGACCGCAGCCTTCGGCGCCATCTCCCTCCCCGACCACGTGAGAACGGTCACGGTCGACGTGTGCGCCGCTGGTGACGGGATCTGCGAGCGTGGACGTCGCGACCTCCTCGCCCACACAGAGGGATATCGGGACGCCCCAGGGTGGGTGACATCCATCGTCGAGCGACGCCTGGATGCGAGGGCACGCTGGGCGCTCGTCCCTCGCTGAGCGCCACCGCAGAGCCCCACCGCAGAGCCTTCGTCGAATCCTCATTGACAAACTCAGGATTCGGCGCGACGGTTGATGCAGGACGAGGCCGGTCACCGAGACGGCAGGGATCGAAGCACAACGCAGGCGCCACAGGCGTCTGAGACCCGGAGTCGGTCAACGACACAGATCCCTCCCACTCGATGGGACTGGCCACCATGAGGGGCCCCGATCGGGGCCCCTCATGCGATTCCGAAGCCTCCGGCCCGGGTGACGACGACCCGGGGGTCTACGCGGCCCTAGGCCGTTGCTGCCTGATCGTGGGGCAGGACGACCGTGAACACGGTCGAGCCGTCGACGGATCGGACGTCGATCGTGCCCCGGTGCTGGGTCACGACGATTCCATATGCCGTGTCGAGGCCAAGGCCCGTTCCCCGGCCGGGTTCCTTCGTCGTGAAGAAGGCCTCGAAGATGCGGTCGATGACGTTCGCGGGAATGCCCGGTCCGTTGTTCTCGATCTCGACCGTCACGGTGTCGTCGCCGCCTGTCACACGGATCACGATCGTTCCGTTGTCGATGCCCGCTTCGGTGATGGCGTCTGCGGCGTTGTCGATGAGGTTGGTCCATACCTGGTTCAGCTGGCTCCCGAACGCCACGATCGGGGGCACGTCCGGTGCGTACTCGCGGATGATGTCGATGTCGTTCGTCTTGGAACGCAGGATGAGCAGGGTGTCCTCGATGCCCTTGACGACGTCGACCTGTTGGATCGGTGCTTGGTCGAGGAACGAGTACGACTTGAGTGCCCCGACCAGCGCGGACATGCGCTGGGATCCCTCTGTGACCTCAGCCAGCAACGACACACACTCCGCCGTGGCGGAGGCCGCGGCGACGATGATGTCGGCATGCGCCGGATCGACATCGGCGAGGTCGGCGGGCATGAAGCCCCCATCGACGAGCGGCCCGGCGTAGGCCCACGGGCGTTCGACACCGAGGCGCTCGAGCTCCTGCTCGAGCTCCTCCTCTCGATCCGAGCGCTCCATCGTCGACAACGTCGTGCCTGCCGCCGAAGGGGTCGGAATCCCGACATCCGGCGGCACCTGCCTCGTGAGCCCGACGAGGCCCTCGATCACGTCCCGGAGGCTCTCGGAACCGCGGGTGACGGCGGCTGCGGGGTTGTTCATCTCGTGCGCGAGCCCGGCCGTCAGGACACCGAGTTGTGCCATGTGCTCGGACTGTCGCACCCGCGCCTCCTGCTCGCGCCAGCGGGAGATGAAGACCTCGAAGAGCGCACGGTTGGCTGCGACGCTGATCGCGAGCACTTCGTCGAGGCACTTCTTGGGAATGGACACGAGGTCGACCGGCGTGAGGGCCTTTGCGGTGGCGTTGCGAGGCTCGGCGGTGAGGAGGGCCATCTCGCCGACGACGTCGCCCACGCCTGACACCGCGATGCGCACCCTTCGGCCCGCGGAATCCTTGAGGATCGCAATCTCCCCTCCCGTGATGACGTATGCGACGTCGGCCTCGTCGCCCTCCTCGAACAGGGTCTCACCCGTCGGGAGGTGGTGTTCCGCGAGGCCTTCGGACAGCCGTGCGAGGTCGTCGTCCGGGAGCCCTGAGAACAACGGCACGGTGCGCAGGTCGTAGGTCACACCGTATCCAGGTACCGGTGCACGAATGTCACGGCGACCGACCCTTCACCGACGGCGCTCGCCACCCGTCGAACGGCGCCCTCGCGCACGTCACCTGCCGCGAAGACCCCCGGAACGGACGTCTCGAGCGCGAACGGGTCTCGCTTGAGCTTCCAGCTCTCGCTGAAGCTCTGCACGTCCCTGCCCGTGTAGATGAATCCTTTGGCGTTCATCGCGATGACACCCTCGAGGAACGCCGAGTGGGGCACGGCGCCGACGAAGATGAACAGGGCCGAGGCGTCACGACGGTCCGTCACGAGCGTCTCCGTGTTGCGCAGGGTGATCGACTCGACCCTGTCGCTGCCCGTGACTTCGACGACCTCGGTGGCTGTGAGCACCTCGATGTTCGGGACGCCCGCGATCTGGTCGACGAGGTACTGCGACATGCGCTCCCCGAGCGACGGTGAGCGCACCACCATCGTGACGCGGGAACTCGTCTTCGAGAACATCACGGCGGCCTGCCCCGCGGAGTTCGCGCCACCGATCACGTAGACATCCCTGTCCCGATACGTGGCTGCCTCCGTGGCCGCTGCACCGTAGTAGACCCCCGCACCCTCGAACCGCTCATATCCGGGGACGCCGAGCCGCTTCACGGTCATGCCTGACGCGACGATGAGCGCCCGGCACGTCAGCTCGGAGCCGTCGGAGAGGTGCACATGCTTGACCGGTCCGTCGACCCCGACACCCGTGACCTCGACGGCGGTGACGAGTTCCGCGCCGAGCCGTACCGCCTGGGCGATCGCCCTGCGAGCGAGATCGGCGCCGCTGACGCCCTTCGGGAAACCGAGGTAGTTCTCGATGCGTGAACTCGTTCCCGCCTGACCGCCCGCGGCCTCGCGTTCGATGAGCGCCGTCGTGAGCCCTTCGGACGCTCCGTACACCGCGGCGGCGAGCCCGGCAGGGCCACCTCCGACGATCACGAGGTCGTAGAACGGGGACCCCGGAGTGGCATGGATCCCGACGGCCGTCGCCAGCGTCGCCTTGTCGGGGTTCACGAAGACCGTGTCGTCCTCGGTGACGACGATCGGGAGCTCCGTCCGGCCCTCGGCGAACTTCGTGGCGAGTTCTGCGGCCGCGGCGTCGCGGTCGATGTCGAGGAACTGGTAGTCAACCTCGTTTCGGGCGAGGAACGCCTTCACCTCGAATGTCGTGGGCGACCACGTCGTCCCGAAGACCCGAACGCCCTCGAACGGCCGCTCGACGGATGCCTGCCAGTCGTCGAGCACATCGTCGAGCACCGGGTACAGGCGGTCCTCCGGCGGCGCCCAGGGCTTGAGGAGATAATGGTCGAGGCCGACGTCGTTGATCGCCTGGATCGCTGCCTCGGTATCCGCGTACGCCGTCAGCAGGAGCCGCTTCGCGTCAGGGAAGGTCTTCTGTGCCTCGACGAGGAAGTCGGTACCCGTCATGTTCGGCATCCGTTGGTCGACGACGAACGCAGCAATGGTTCGACCCCCGGCGTCGATCTCGCTCACGGCGTCGAGCGCATCCCGACCCGACGGGGCAGCAACGATCTGGTACGACTCCGCGTACCGCGTCCGAAGGTCGCGCCGGACGGCTGCGAGGACCTGGGGGTCGTCGTCGACCGCGAGAATCACGGGCTTCGCCATGTGAACGACCTCCTTCCGCTCGGGTCCACGGGTGCGGTCGAGCCTACCGAACCGCGCACGGCTTCGCATCACGTGAACCGCTAGCCTCCCACCTCGGTAGACGGAGGAGTGACTTGGACAACGCACGCATCGTGATCCTCGGCGGTCGCGGTTCGATACCCGTCTCGGGACCTGCCTACGTTCGCTATGGCGGAAACACGACCTCGTTCGCGATCGTTGCCGGTCAGCAGGCGGTCGCGTTCATCGATGCGGGCACGGGACTCGCCGCGCATCGGACCCTCGGACTCGAGCTCTCCCCGGCCGTCGACATCTTCCTGTCCCATTACCACTGGGACCACATCCAGGGTCTCACGATGCTCGACGAGTTGTGGAAGGGTGCGTGCGATGTGCGGGTCTGGGGGCTGGGTGACTCGAGATCGATCCTGACGAGGGCGATCTCGCCGCCGCTCTTCCCGGTCTCGATTGCAGAGGATGCAGCCCTGCGCTTCGAGCAGATGGGCGAACCCGTTGTCGTCGATGGCATCCGGATTTCCGCATTCCCCGTGAACCATCCCCAAGGAGCAAACGGGTTCCGGATCGATGGCCCGAATCGCAGTGTCGGGATCGTGACGGACCACGAATCGGGTTCGCCGCGCGATGCCGAGATACGCGATGCCCTCGTCGGGGTCGACGTGGTGATCCACGACTCGCAGTACCTCCCCGAGGAGATGGAGACACACCTCGGTTGGGGCACTCGACGTTCGAAGATGCGATCACCCTCGCGGAGGCGGTCGGTGCGTCAGAACTCCTGCTCACGAGCCTCGATCCGTCACGCACGG